>NZ_JAKPBV010000020.1:0-2740 GCF_022662515.1 Lysobacter sp. M15
TTCGTTCAAGCCGAGGCCGCTTCGCGGCCCGGCTTAACTCAGGCGTTATGCCCGGCCGGAGCAATGCATTGAGCTGGGTTCTGGCGACTGCCAGCTTCGCGCCCTCCGCAGCTCTGCCGCATTCAACCGCCCGCTTCGGTTTGCACCAGGTCAGCCGCCTTGCACCTTGTGTCCTTTCCCTTTCGGCCGGGCGCCGCTCGCATCGGGTCGGGCCGTGGCGCCCGGTGGGCGGCGCAGGTGATTGGGCATCAGGCCTTCGGTGGGCGGCGTTCTCGGCCTCGGGCAGGCTTTTGTCCACGCCGCTCGTTGTCCAGGCTGCGCCAGGTCGTTGCCCGCCTCCCGGTTGGCTGCGCCCGTTGCGGCCTTCCGTTCCGCTGGACTACCTTGGTGCATAACAATTCGTTCAAGCCGAGGCCGCTTCACGGCCCGGCTTAACTCAGGCGTTAGGCCTCATATGATGCTTCACTGGATCCGGGTCATCGAATTAGGGCACGGGAGTACCGCTAAGCTGCTGGGGTTGTGCTTGTCGCTTTGTGCATGCCGGCAACAAAGGTACTGGCCGAGTCTCACCACAATGAACTCGTTTCTTGCTCTTGGCGCAGATGACGGCGATCTGGGTACGGATATTGAGTGGGAGCCGTGCCAGCTATCTCAGCAAGAGTACGATCAAGCCCTAGCAATAGTCATGGCTGGCGAGCCATACGAACTTGATGTCCAGCAGATCAGTTGGGAAGAATGGCTCAGGCGGTCGGCTGTCGGTAATGAGGCCTAACAATTCATTCAAGCCGAAGCCGCTTCGCGGCTCGGCTTAATTCAGGCGTTAGGCCTCATGCCCGAATTTCCCTCTCCTTTTGAGCTAGATCTCGTTCGTACGTGCGTGACTCACCTGCCGCGCTACCACTCACTCATTGATGGTTTGCGGGTGATTTCGCGCGAGCACAATGGCTCTGGCTACTTAGTCCGTTTTGCCTGCGCCGAGAACGCTGAGGAATGTAGTTTCACGATGGACGATGATGTCGAGGTGGGAACTGGCACGTGGCTCGACGTAGAACTGTGGATAACTGAGAACGAGATCCGCAAACTGCGTATCTGGAACCCACGCGGGCCTTGGAACGGTGACGTGTCAGCGGGCTACCGAATCCATGAGGCCTAACAAGTCGTTCAAGCCGAGGCCGCTTCGCGGCCCGGCTTAACTCTAGCGTTAGGCCGCACACATGCAGTATCAGCTTGTCCTACAGTTCAACGGCGACTCGCTCGGGGACTATGACGCCATGGTCGCGCTCGAAGATGATTTGATCCAAGAGCTTGGTGACACAGCTGACATAGATGGTCACGATATTGGCGCTAGGGAAACAAACATCTTCATTGTCACTTCGGAGCCTGAGCTCACGTTTCACCTTGCAAAGGCGGTGCTAGACCGCTCTCAGTTGCTCGGTGCGGTAACCGCAGCTTATCGTCCAGTTGCCGGCCAAACGTTTACGGTGCTGTGGCCGGCTCACCGGCAAGAGTTCTCGGTCGCATGACACGGGTGCGGCCTAACAATTCATTCAAGCCGACGCCGCTTCGTTCCGGCCGCAGGCATGGCAAAGAAAGCTTGCCATGCCTACAGCCTCCACTACGCAGCGCGGCTTAACTCAGGCGTTAGGGCGCATGCCGACTCTCATCGCGGATTGGCCAGATGATGCAGATGGCGGAGTGTTCCGCCGCCTTGCAGAGCACGGCTTCGATTTCCAAAAGCCGCACTCCGTTGACTACAACGTAGACTTTGATAGCTGGCCGCCTCCGCAAGCGGCAATTGACCTGCTGGACTCGTTGTATGGTCCGGTCACGGTCTATGATCCGGATGAGCACGGAGACGGCTACATCCAGTTTCAGATCCATGCGCCGGTCACCTATGAGACTGTAACCGCTATCCAGCGCAATGTGAGCGCCGCAATGGAGCCTTATGGTGGCGTTTGCGAGTCTTGGGGGGTCATGCAAGATGCGCCCTAACAATTCATTCAAGCCGACGCCGCTTCGCGGCGCGGCTTAATTCAGGCGTTAGGCCCCGCTATGCAGACCGTCGCACTTGAAATCATAGGCAAAATCGCAGAGCTGGCGGCTTCCGGCCTGGCTCCGGATGAGTACGAGGCAGCAACACTTCAAATTGTCGGTGAGCCCGACTTAGCTCGTAGAGTCATCGATTGGCTACCTGAGGCTTTTGGCATGGTGCTGGTAAGCCACATGGGCGCCGTCACCTTACCCACCACATTCATGGCGCAAAACAGCTCGGGTTCATGGGTAGAGGTTCCTTTTTCCAAGGATCCAGTATTCGGCAATGCGCTCAAGCTAGCGCAATCCATGTATCACCACGGCCCACGCGAGGTATTTAGCGCGCTAGCCCTACGCAGCTCCGCTGTCGATGCTGTAAATCGGACGCTTAACGCTGGAGATTCAATAGACGGGGCAGTGCTATCGCCCCCAACCATGCTGGGCATTGCAGCTGAGACTTATGGCGGCGCGGCCTAACAATTCATTCAAGCCGAACCCGCTTCGCGGGTCGGCTTAATTCAGGCGTTAGGCGCACGTGGGAACAATCTCCAGTCTGATAGAGCGGCTGTCCCAGAGGTCCAAGCAAGACTTGGTCCCGATCGTAGTTTCTGCCCACGGTTTCACCGTCGGACAATCTTTTGTGGCGTGGCAGACGGTCGCGGAGATTTGGGGCCACAAAGTTGACCGCGTCACGACGGATGAGGCCTTC
>NZ_JAKPBV010000021.1:0-2714 GCF_022662515.1 Lysobacter sp. M15
GTGCCAGTCACGGTAGGAAAGAGCCAGTGATGCATACAGTGAACTCATCAGATCAACCAATGCTCTTGTGCGGCCTAACGCCTGAATTAAGCCGAGTCGCGAAGCGGCTTCGGCTTGAATGAATTGTTAGCGCCCATTGCTAGGAAGTCGCATGTTGAATTTTTGGGCCACTGCGCGAGTTTTATCATCGATCTCAGCCCCAGCCTGGACGATCAAGTCAACGATGTCCTGATCTTTGCATACGAGCGCATAGCGGAGTGTTCGATTGTCAACGCGTGCGGCGCGCGCCAAGAGCAATCTAGCTACGTCGGGGCCGCCCTCACTCACTGCCACCATTAACGGCGTGCCTCCGCCGTCGTTAGTAGTGTTGGGATCAACGCCATGGTCTAGAAGGTAGCGAGCCGTATTGACAGAATTCCAATAGCCGGCCGCATGGAGCAAAGAGCCGTCTTCATTGCTTGTGCTGTAGCCAAGGCCAAGCAGTCGCTCCAGCTCTGCAGGACTGTCAGCCATAACGGCATAAAGTGCTGGAGAGTAGCCAAGAGCGTCTGCCAAACCAGGACGGTCAATTGTGGCTAATACCCTAGCTACTTCAGTTCTTTTCTCTTTCGAAATGGCGCCGTTTCCGCATAGGTCACCTTGCTCAAGGCGCAGGAGCGACGAATCAACGCTCATCTTGAGCAGTCCGGGCATCGGGTCCTTTTGCGTCGCACACGCGGAGGTGATCGCAATAAGAAATATGAGAATGGGCAATGTGTGGATCTTGGACATGGGCGCTAACGCCTGAATTAACCCGTGCCGCGAAGCGGCATCGGGTTGAATGAATTGTTAGGCGGCAACCGGCAGGAGGGCATTTGCGACCAGCTTTCCGCCCGCTTGGCTAGATCTTCTGGCAGCCCTCGGAAGCAGGCATGTGCACACCCACCGCCAATGTTATCTGCACAACCCGTACGGCTGCAGGCGAGAACACATGCGTCTTTGGGCTCGCAGCGTGTGGCCGCTGCCTCCAAATAGGCGAACTCCTCGGCGTTACGGGCAGGTATGCCTGCGGCCGAACAATGCCGAGACCACGGCTTTTGAGGGGCAACTTGCTCGGCGCTAGTGGCGCAACCTGTCGTTAGGATGCCCAGTAGGATGATTGTCAGTTGGATGGAAACTTTCATTGCCGCCTAACGCCTGAGTTAAGCCGCGCTGCGTAGTGGAGGCTGCAGGCATGGCAGGCTTTCTCTGCCATGCCTGTGGCCGGAACGAAGCGGCGTCGGCTTGAACGAATTGTTAGGGCGCAAAGTCATGGAACTTGGAACCACGACTCAAGCCCACGCCAACGTCCCGTGCCTGTGTCTGTGCGGCATGTAGTGCGGTAGTAGTTATCGCCATCTGCGCCAAGCCTGCAACTGAGCTGAGTGATTGGTTTGGTGTAGTACCGAGCGACAAGGAACCGGATCTTGTCGCCGCCGCATTCTTCTATCCAGGCGTCGCCATGGACAGCATCCTTACCGATGGTGCGAGTAATGGCATAACTCGACTTTCCGTTTGCTAAAACAATGGTTCCAACGTACGGCGCGCTTGTCCTTGGGTTTTTGCCGATAACCTCGTAGGCGCCGGAAAGGCCCGCCGGAACATCCGGGTCCAATGGCAAGCGTTCGCAGAGCCCGTTGGCCTGCGCAATGCTAGGAAATGAGAAGAAAACAACAAGCAGAAGGTGAATTCTCATTTGCGCCCTAACGCCTGAGTTAAGCCGGGCCGCGAAGCGGCCTCGGCTTGAACGAACTGTTATGCACCAAGGTAGTCCAGCGGAACGGAAGGCCGCAACGGGCGCAGCCAACTGGGACGCGGGCAACGACCTGGCGCAGCCTGGACAACGAGCGGCGTGGACAAAAACCTGCCCGAGGCCGAGAACGCCGCCCGCCGAAGGCCTGATGCCCGCCCACCTGCGCCGCCCACCGGGCGCCACGGCCTGATCCGATGCGAGCGGCGCCCGGCCGAAGAAATAGGACGCAAGGTGCAAGCCGGCGAACCGGGTGCAAACCGAAGCGGGCGGTTGAATGCGGCAGAGCTGCGGAGGGCGCGAAGCTGGCAGTCGCCAGAACCCAGCTCAATGCTTTGCTCCGGCCGGGCATAACGCCTGAGTTAAGCCGCGCCGCAAAGCGGCGTCGGCTTGAATGAATTGTTAGGCGGCCACCTATAGGCAGTCGCCGCTAGTGCAGTGAACAAGAAGCAAGAATAATGGGCTAGCGCACAGAAGGAGTAGGCCAGCTACCGAGGCGCCAAAGAACCTGGCCGCTGTTGGACCGGCGCCTAGGAGGGCGCCCAGGGCTGCGGCCGTGCCAGGCGCGAGCAAGGCAACGACAACTGCTGCGACGACGTCACGGATCAGGGGTGAGCTGTCCTGAGATAGCGAAATGACAAGAGCACCTACGGCAGATCCAACGATGGCGGCAATCACCACTAGGCCACGAGAGCTACGCAAGGTGCTTGGCCGATGGGCCATTGCAGCGGCGACGACTAAGACCGCAATGGTGACGGGCCAGAACTCCAGCAATGCAGCCGGTGCGGTAGATGCTATGAACTCAATCATGCGAAAGCCGCCTAACGCCTGAGTTAAGCCGGGCCGTGAAGCGGCCTCGGCTTGAACGAATTGTTATGCACCAAGGTAGTCCAGCGGAACGGAAGGCCGCAACGGGCGCAGCCAACCGGGAGGCGGGCAACGACCT
>NZ_JAKPBV010000022.1:0-2391 GCF_022662515.1 Lysobacter sp. M15
TCTCGCTACCCTTATGCCAATAGTCGCAGTGTTTGGCATAGTGCTTCTTGCGGGCTCCATTAGGCCGGGGCCTAACAATTCGTTCAAGCCGAACCCGCTTCGCGGGTCGGCTTAACTCAGGCGTTAGGGCCCATGCCGAGCATCACCGCAAACGGGTTCAGAGCGCTTGTAACTACGGCTTTTCTCGTTGCGGTACTCGGCGGTATCTGGCGCGGCATCGCCTCTTGCGGTGGCTACGTCTGGCACGACCAAGCAATGTACGCGGCACTTGCTCTTGCGTCGCTCTCGCTTGTCGTGTTCGCGCCAAGCCAAGGCCCGTCATTCCTACGCCGCGCACTTCTTATAGTTGCACTCATCGGCACGTTCTTCGCGGTCCGTGCCTTGTCTGCCCCGTTCTACCCGGCCCTTCCAGGCTTTAGAGACTACTTCCGCCTGGTAGGCGTGGCGCTTTCCACTGGGCCGTGCTAAATGGGCCCTAACAATTCGTTCAAGCCGACGCCGCTTCGTTCCGGCACCAGGCATGGCAGGAAAAGCTTGCCATGCCTGGCACCTGCACTACGCAGCGCGGCTTAACTCAGGCGTTAGGGCTCACATGGGAGTAGTCGTGCAGGCCGTGACCAGTGATCTCGGTGATCGAATCATCAAGGTCAATCATGCCGGCGAGCACGGAGCCATAAGCATCTACACTGGCCAGATCCTTGTGGCCCGGCTCACCGCTCCAAGAATGGTCACGGAGCTCATTGAGTTCCGCTCCCACGAACAACGGCACAGGGCCATCTTTGGCGCAGAGTTGCAGCGTCGTGGCCACCCGCGCTGCCGCAGCTACTGGCTATGTGGCATCGGTGGTTTCGTGCTCGGGGCCATAACCGGCCTACTTGGCACCGGCGCTATTGCGGCTACTACCGCAGCAGTTGAGAGTGTCGTGCTCCGACACTTGGAGCACCAGATTTCCTGGCTTCAAGGCCATGACCCTTCCGCTGTGTCGGCAATCTCCGCCATTATCGCTGAGGAGCAACAGCACCATGACCAATCGCTGGGCCACGTCCGGACTGGTACATTCTGGTCCAGGGTTCTCACGCCTATTGTGTCTGCCTCAACAGAGGCCGTCATTTGGCTAGGCATGCGACTGTGAGCCCTAACAATTCGTTCAAGCCGAAGCCGCTTCGCGGCTCGGCTTAACTCAGGCGTTAGGCGGCAGATGTGACGTCACTGTGGACCCGTGCAAAGGACCTCTACCGGCTCAAGAGCCGGTATAGATATCTGCTTTCGATTCCGATTGTTGGCTTCGTTGCCGGGATTTGGCCGATTGTGGACTGGGCATTTGAGGCACAGCTCGCACGTGGCTTAACTCCAGGCGCGCCACTAGGTTCTGAGCCCGGGAGTATTGGCTTTCTCTTTCTCACGCTTGCCCTAATGCTTGGTGCCGGGCTGCTCGGCATGGCGCTTTGCGCGTTGGCACTATGCTTTGCTTTAGCTTTGTTTAGCCCATTGACGTTACGGGACTCAGCAAGGGCTATCTTCCTCAGCCACTATCCGGGCCATTGGTTCCGTGAGTAGCTTCAGTTGGCGGCTGACCGATACCAGTCAGCCGCCTAACAATTCATTCAAGCCGAAGCCGCTTCGCGGCTCGGCTTAACTCAGGCGTTAGGGGGCAAATGAAGACTTTCTCAGCTCGTCTTGGGTTCGGATCATTCCTCAAGCTGATGGTTATCGGCTGTTTCTGCGGCGCTGTGGTCATGACACCGATCAATGCGTTCCTGTCGGCCATGTCCGGGGAGGGAGCTAGACCTGGCTACTTTTTTCTCTTAGCACCAATTGGTGGTTTACTCGTTGGCACCATCTTTGGCGTTGCGGGCTACCCGGTCTACGCTTGGCTATCACGCAAGTTCCCTAGCCTCACTACATTTAAGGGAGAGCTATCTGATGCGTCGGAAAGCGCGCGAATTGCCCCCTAACAGTTCGTTCAAGCCGACGCCGCTTCGTTCCGGCCACAGGCATGGCAGAGAAAGCTTGCCATGCCTGCAGCCTCCACTACGCAGCGCGGCTTAACTCAGGCGTTAGGCCCGGAGAGACACATGTCCGCGACTCGACAATGGGTTATCGCGGTGCTCGCCATCCTGGGGGCATTCTTTGTAGCCGGCATTCTCGGGGACTTTGCTGCCGGCAGGCTTGGCTTCTGGCATCTACCCGGCTCCGGCTTTTGTGCTGCCTTGGCTGTAGTTCTGTCCACTTACTTTGCCGTCCCTAGTCACAAGTTTCTTATGGCGCTTTGTGCATTAGGTGTCGGCGCATTGGCTGCCTGGCCCCTCCTTGAGCCCTCCTCCTACCCCGAGAGCTACGGGGCGCAGGCGTATCAACAAACCCATCTACCGGTGATTTCAACGTACATCG
>NZ_JAKPBV010000023.1:0-1051 GCF_022662515.1 Lysobacter sp. M15
ACTGTACGCCCGATATGGAATTCCGGAGCGCGGGCTCCATGACCTCCCATTCCTGTTCGGTCAGCATTGGAATGACCATGTCGCAGCGCCAACAGTAGAGGTCTTTCGGCATAGCGGGCCTAACGCCTGAGTTAAGCCGCGCTGCGTAGTGGAGGCTGCAGGCATGGCAAGCTTTCCCTGCCATGCCTGTGGCCGGAACGAAGCGGCGTCGGCTTGAACGAATTGTTAGGCCTCACCCAACACATAGCCTGGGAAGGGGGCCCGATCGGGCAAGCCAAGCAAATGGAGCATGGCCGCCTCGGCGCATATCTTGAACCCGAGAGGGCTTGTGGTGCCAGAGTGATCCAAGATGACCTCAACGGTCACTGCTAGTGGCGGGGTGCCGGCAACGGAGGAGTGCCCAGAGCGAACACCGAATGCCACCGCATCAAATTGCTCGGGAGAAAAATCGAGCTCTTGGCCCGGTTGAACAGAGAACTCTAAAGCCTCTACAGCAGACAGCCGAACGAAAGCATCAATACGCGGACCGCATCCGTGGCGTGTGAATCGAAACTCGGACTGCATCTTGTGAGGCCTAACGCCTGAATTAAGCCGACCCGCGAAGCGGGTTCGGCTTGAATGAATTGTTAGGCCTCAGCAGCGTGCTGGACCCACTAAGCAAACAACTCATCATTGCGCAGCATGAAGAATGAGAAGAGTGCACCAGCCGGGATGAGCGAGACAAGTCCGAACGCCAAAGCCCTCCTGCTCTTGGACTTTGCGGCCCTGTAAAGGAAATAGGCTGGCGCAAGGTTGAACAGGAACAGGCTGGCAAAGAGCAGGTCCTCCGCGTCAATTCCAAATCCGGCCAGTACGAAAGACACGGTTACAAACGAAGCTATCTCAATGACAAGCAAACCACCGGCTTTGGCAAGGTTTGGTTCTTTTGGGACAAAGTTCGAGAAGTTGAACATGAGGCCTAACGCCTGAATTAAGCCGAGCCGCGAAGCGGCTTCGGCTTGAATGAATTGTTAGGCCGCAGACTACACGGCAATGAGAGCCGGGTCATACC
>NZ_JAKPBV010000024.1:0-760 GCF_022662515.1 Lysobacter sp. M15
AAGACGCTTTGGCCGTTGGAAGAGAATTCTAAGAAGGCCTCATCCGTCGTGACGCGGTCAACTTTGTGGCCCCAAATCTCCGCGACCGTCTGCCACGCCACAAAAGATTGTCCGACGGTGAAACCGTAGGTAGAAACTACGATCGGGACCAAGTCTTGCTTGGACCTCTGGGACAGCCGCTCTATCAGACTGGAGATTGTTCCCACGTGCGCCTAACGCCTGAGTTAAGCCGCGCTGCGGAGTGCAGGTGCCAGGCATGGCAAGCTTGTTCTGCCATGCCTGGTGCCGGAACGAAGCGGCGTCGGCTTGAACGAATTGTTAGATGGCGTCCCGATGATAAGCGGCTAAGTCGGTAATGAAGTGACCCGTTGAGTCTCGGAAAACTACCATCCAGCGCATTGGGTCATCACTCTCGGGTATCAGCTCGCTTAACTGCGGCACTATTTGGTGAAGATAGGCTTGCCTGATCGTTGATTCAGTTTGGTCAGCAACTTTAAGCACGAACAGCACGCCTGTTGCCGAGTCTAAATATTCCCATTCGATCGACAAAGCTGGCGGCACGACTCCCTTGAGGATGTCTAGGGCCCGATCGATGTCTGCTCTTGGGATATCGCCTAATGGAGTCATAGCCATCTAACGCCTGAGTTAAGCCGACCCGCGAAGCGGGTTCGGCTTGAACGAATTGTTAGGCCCCGGCCTAATGGAGCCCGCAAGAAGCACTATGCCAAACACTGCGACTATTGGCATAAGGGTAGCGAGA
>NZ_JAKPBV010000025.1:0-712 GCF_022662515.1 Lysobacter sp. M15
CGGTGATTTCAACGTACATCGGCGGCGCTATTGGGTTGCTAGTCGCGGGCGTCCTCAGACTCTGGTCCGGGCCTAACAATTCGTTCAAGCCGAGGCCGCTTCGCGGCCCGGCTTAACTCAGGCGTTAGGCCTACTGTGAAACTTCTCAATCCACTGTTGACGCTTTCGCTTCTCGGCCTGACTGGCTGCGCTACCGTCAAGGCGCCAGAAACACGCGGCGGTTCCTGGTCTGGGCACGACGGCGCTCGCCTCACCGCAGATCTACGCTATGACGCTGAGCAGTTGCCTGAGGGCTGGCTTCACAGAACCCAAAAGGGTGATGCATCTGGCTCTTTCGCTTACCGGAAGCGATCTGGGTCATACGACTACTCTGAGCGTGGGTACTTCGTCATAGACCCGCAATGGCGCAAGGACCGTTCGTATGTCGGTCTACTCAAACCTGGAGGCATCTTCTGTGTCGCTAACCCTGAGCAGCAAAGCAGCGAGGAAGAAGACGTCGGTACTGATACGAGAACCATCACCTTTTGGACGGTCTATGACTACTGCGCTCAGCTGCGCCGCCCCTAGGCCTAACAATTCATTCAAGCCGACGCCTCTTCGCGGCGCGGCTTAATTCCGGCGTTAGGCCCGCTATGCCGAAAGACCTCTACTGTTGGCGCTGCGACATGGTCATTCCAATGCTGACCGAACAGGAATGGGAGGTCATGGAGCC
>NZ_JAKPBV010000026.1:0-666 GCF_022662515.1 Lysobacter sp. M15
CGGCATCGGACCAACCTCAGTATTCCTGGCCTCCCACGCCAGGCATTTCGGGCTCACGTATATTCGTGGCCCTAACAATTCATTCAAGCCGAAGCCGCTTCGCGGCTCGGCTTAATTCGGGCGTTAGCCGTGCATGGAAACTCCTAAGCTAGTCACTCTCACATGCGAAAGCCTCGCCAGAGGCCAGCTTCCGCTCGATCCGACCGACTGTGAGCTGGCATTCACAGCAATGATCGGCACGGACGGGGTCCGTGGCGACAACTTCCGGTTCGTTGTTGTCACTCCCTCCGCCATGGCCAAGGCTCAGTACACTGGTTGGTGCAAGGACTACCTAATGGTCCAAGACTTCTCTTGGGCTCAAGTGGACAACTACGTGGCCAATTTGCTTGCGTCAGTCCGCGGTAGCTCATGGACTGACATTGCTGAGCAACTGCACCAGTTCATGGACTGGGAGTTCTACAACTATCGCTAGTCGCGCTCATCGGCTTGCACGGCTAACAATTCATTCAAGCCGAAGCCGCTTCGCGGCTCGGCTTAACTCAGGCGTTAGGCCTGCTTGGGGAGCTCAAGGGGACTTATGGCAAAGCAAGAAAGCTGGCTCAAGGCCCACGCGGCTGAGCTCCTAGTTGGGGCGATTGCAGTCCCATCATTGCTCTACGCGGTTCC
>NZ_JAKPBV010000027.1:0-615 GCF_022662515.1 Lysobacter sp. M15
TGCCGGGACCGGGGAGATGCCCTTGCACCGAAGGCGAGTGACTGCTGCTAAAGCGGTCGCGCAGTAAGAAGTACGCGACAGCTCCTATGGCCAAGATTACGAGAATGCTGGACATAGCCCCTAACGCTTGAGTTAAGCCGACCCGCGAAGCGGGTTCGGCTTGAACGAACTGTTAGGCGGCAGTTGACCTGTGCATGACCATGTGCCACCAGACCCATGATATGTCTCTACGAACAAGCCATAGCATTTGCCGCAGATTGGGCAGTCGAAGTGATACCGAATTACATCTGGTAATGCCTTGGTTAAATCGAGCTCCAAGAATGAGGCCTGTCCGACGAGTTCTCGGCTGGACTCGAAGCTGTTGTACTTGAGTACGCCAGAAGCGACCGCCTCACGCACGTTTGTAGCGATACGTCGCAGTTGGCTCGGTGAGCCAATTGCGATCTCGGTATCGAAAGGACCACAGTTGCTGCACTGCATGGTCTGCCGCCTAACGCCTGAATTAAGCCGACCCGCGAAGCGGGTTCGGCTTGAATGAATTGTTAGGCCTGCGCCCCGTAATCACTTGGGCGCAGGCTTGAAATCTAACTCAACTCCGAAGCCGGCCATTGCCGC
>NZ_JAKPBV010000028.1:0-594 GCF_022662515.1 Lysobacter sp. M15
GCCTAACGCCTGAATTAAGCCGACCCGCGAAGCGGGTTCGGCTTGAATGAATTGTTAGGCCTGCGCCCCGTAATCACTTGGGCGCAGGCTTGAAATCTAACTCAACTCCGAAGCCGGCCATTGCCGCCGCCGCCTTTTGGCGCTCGCTCTCAGGCAATGACGGGTCAGCAGCTTTTTGCTTAAGGGCCGCGGTGGCGACTTGTAGCGCAAGAGCAGAGTCCTTGCTGCCTTGTTTGGCCGCTGGCACCCAAATCGCATAGGCGGCCTGATACTGACCTTGCTCGAAGAGCTGTGCCCCTTGTATGGCTCGGACGTCACTCACTAGCCGCTCAATAATCTTTGTTTTGTCAGGATTCTTGTCGAGAAGTACGGCGACAAAGGATTGCTTAATGTCTCGCAGCTCAGCACGAACCGAACGCAACTCCTCGGACTGAGCAGCCAAAGCTTGCTCAGTCTTGTATGCGGTTGGAACCGCGTAGAGCAATGATGGGACTGCAATCGCCCCAACTAGGAGCTCAGCCGCGTGGGCCTTGAGCCAGCTTTCTTGCTTTGCCATAAGTCCCCTTGAGCTCCCCAAGCAGGCCTAACGCCTGA
>NZ_JAKPBV010000029.1:0-527 GCF_022662515.1 Lysobacter sp. M15
GCGTTAGGGGCTATGTCCAGCATTCTCGTAATCTTGGCCATAGGAGCTGTCGCGTACTTCTTACTGCGCGACCGCTTTAGCAGCAGTCACTCGCCTTCGGTGCAAGGGCATCTCCCCGGTCCCGGCACCTACGAGTTCGACATTGTCGGCGAGTCGAAGTATCAAGACGCGCTTGAGGCGATCTGCGGCGGTCGCACCGAGGACGGTGCCGAGCACCAAACGGAAGCAGTCTTGTACCTTGAGGATTCAAACCCTTACGACAACCTTGCTGTACGCGTGGACATCGGAGGCCATACGGTTGGCTACTTGTCGCGCAAAGACGCTCGCTCCTACCGCCAACAACTCAGGCAACTCGGGCATGAGCGGATAGTCTGTAGGTGTGATGCAATGATCGTAGGCGGGTGGCGTCGATCTCGGACAGACCAAGGACACTTCGGTGTCAAACTTGATCTACCGGTCGCATAGCCCCTAACAATTCATTCAAGCCGAACCCGCTTCGCGGGTCGGCTTAATTCAGGCGTTAGGCC
>NZ_JAKPBV010000001.1:0-177896 GCF_022662515.1 Lysobacter sp. M15
AGCACCCAGGTGGATCCACTTCATTCAAGCCGGCCGGAACCCATCGCCATTTTCGGACTCGCCATCCATGGCTCGATCCGAAAACGGCCGGCATCCATGCCGGCCGCCCTCCGGGTGTTCGGATGCGGGTCGCATGCGCAGCGTTGGGAAGGTCAAAAGCATGGTAGAGCCATGAGCCGCAGGCGCGTTTTGATGAGCGAGTCGTTTCGGCTCTTCAGCCTTTGACTTTCTTGCTCCGCCAGTCGCCACTAACGTTCGAAACCCCGGAGGGGCGGCGGCCATGGATGGCCGCCGTTTTCGGATCGGGCCAGGATGGCGAGTCCGAAAATTCCTTCGGCATCCACATCCCTTGAGCGTCCTGGATCCACTGGGTGCCTTCTTTGCCTACTTTCTTGGCACCAGCAAAGAAAGTAGGTCGCCTTCAGGCGAAAGCTCTTAGCCCGAAGGCCGAATTGTGCTGGTTTCGTAAGCGCAGAGTTACGTCTTTGGCCGCCGGATTTCTTTGCCTACTTTCTTGACGCACTTGCGGTGCTCGTCCTTCGGCCCGGCTTCGCCGTTTGCGCCTTCGGCGCAGTGCACCAGCAAAGAGAGCAGGGCGCCGTAAGGCGAAAGCCTCAGATCTCCAGTGGCACGATCGTCAGAGCGGAGCAACCTCGGACCTACCGAATCACGGACCTCGAGAAGCGGTTTAGACCGGCTCCAACCAGCCATGCCTGTCCGGCGTCGTACCGTCGAACAGACCGAAGAACAGCCGCTGCAGCTGCTGGGTTACCGGCCCGGCCCGGCCGGCGCCGACCTGGCGCCCGTCGACGGAGCGGATCGGGGTGATCTCGGCCGCCGTGCCGCACATGAACAATTCCTCGCACAGGTACAGATATTCGCGCGGCAGGTCGCGTTCGATCACCTCGATGCCGGCGTCGCGCGCCAGCGCGATGATGCTGTTGCGGGTGATGCCGTTGAGCAGGGCCGCGCTGACCGGCGTGGTGTGCAGTGCGCCGTCGAATACCAGGAACAGGTTCTCGCCGGCGCCTTCGCTCAGCAGTCCGGTCGAGGCCAGCGCGATGCCTTCCCCGAAGCCGAGTCGGCGGGCCTCGCGCGCGACCAGTTGCCCGGACAGATAGTTGCCGCCGGCCTTGGCACCCGCCGGAATCGTATTGGGTGCGAAGCGCTGCCAGCTCGAGACGCAGGCGTCGATGCCTTCCTCCAGCACGCCGGCGCCCAGGTACTGACCCATTTTCCAGGTGGCCACCGCAACGTCGGTGGGTGTATCGGCGGAAAGTCCGAATCCGCCCAGTCCGCGAAATGCCACCGGGCGCAGGTAGTCGGTGCTGAAGTCGTTGGCCCTGAGCACTTCGCGGCAGGCGGCGTTGATCTCGTCGAGCGAATAGGGGATCGCCATGTCGTAGATCTTCGCCGAGGCGAACAGGCGCCGGTTGTGGTCGCTGAGCCGGAAGATCGCCGGGCCTTCTGGCGTCTGGTAGCAGCGGATCCCCTCGAACACCGACGAGCCATAATGCAGCGCGTGCGCCATCACATGGGTGGTGGCCTCCGCCCACGGCTTGATCGAGCCGTTATGCCAGATCTTCTCGGGGTAGGGCTGGGCCATGGAGCCTCCTCACGTGAGCGCGACATTCTAGCTTGCGTCTCAGTCCGTGCGTCGGCCGAGCCCTAGACTCGAATCCATGGAAAAGATGCAAGCCAGAACCCCGGAAACGACGCAAGCCGGAACCCCGACGATGCGCGTGCAACGCATCCTGACCCTCGATGGCGGTGGCATCCGCGGCCTGGTCAGCGCGATCTGGCTGGAGGCGCTGCAGGCGAAACTGCACGCGGCAGGCAAGGGGGCCTTGCACGAACATTTCGACCTCATCGCCGGTTCTTCGACGGGTGCCCTGATCGCGATGGGCCTGGCGAGCGGCATGCCTGCAAAGGACATCACGACGCTTTACGAGCACTTCGGCGACGACGTGTTCCCCGGCGCTGCCGAACGCCTGTGGTCGCGCGTGACCCGCAGCTTTACCCAGGGCCTGTCCGCGCCACGTTATTCACCAAAGGGCCTGGAACGGGTGCTCAAGCGGGTGTTCTCCGATCGCACCCTTGGTAGCGTCGCCCCGCGCGCGATGGCCATTGCCTACGACACGGTCGCGCGCACTCCGCTGTTCTTCAAGAGTTTCAAGCCTGAGCATGCGGACATTCCGTTGTGGGAAGTGTGTCGCGCCGCGACCGCCGCACCGACCTACTTTCCCGCGCACCTAGCCACGATCGAACGCAGGCGGCGTGCACTGATCGACGGCGGCGTGGTCGCCAACAACCCGACCGCCTGCGCCATTGCCGAGGCGGTGCGGTTGAACGACGACGCCAGCCTCAAGGACATCGTCTTGCTGTCCGTGGGTACCGGGCAGGCCACGCGGCCGATTTCCGAGCGCGAGGCGACGAGCTGGGGGCCGCTGGAATGGGCGATCCCGATCATCGACGTGCTGTTCGACGGTTCGGCCGATTCGGTCGACTACATCGCCGGCCAGATTCTCGGCAACGGGGCCTACTTCCGCCTGCAGACACCGCTCACCCGCGGCTACGATGACTTCGACAGCGTCGACCAGACCAACCTCATGGGTCTGCGCCGCACTGCCGAGGCCCATCTCGAGCGCAAGGAGACGCAGGTAGCGCTCGACCGGCTGGTGTCCCTGCTGTGAGCGTGCGCTACAGGCTGAGCCACCAGCACCCCAGCCGCTTGCGCAGGCCGAATACGGTGCGCGATGGCGTGACGCCATTGCCGAAGGTCTGTTCCAGCCGCAGGCCGACTGGTGCCTGGTGTGTCCTGGTTTGCGGGAAATAGCCATCGGCGTTGGTGTCGAACACCGTGCCGTCTTCGGCCATGATCGGCGGCGGCCGTGGATAGATCGGCAGGATGTCGACCAAGGGGCGTCTCACGATCCCTTCCAGCCGCCCCATGACGGCGTAGCCCTGGCGCGTGGACATGCCCGCCCAGTCGTACAGCAGGGCCAGGCGGTTGACGTCCTTCGCATCGATCGCGCTGCTCAGGCCGTAGACGAGTTCGTTTAGCCGTCGTGAGCAGCCGCCGCGATAGGCGCTGGGCGCATAGCCTGCGCCGGGTGCGCGCATCAGGCGATCGACGGCGCCGATATCGGTGCAGTTGCGGTCGGTATAGATCGCCTCGCCCGTCTGGCCTGCACAGCGGCGTACCTGGGCGTGTGCATGCGCGGGCCACAACGCTCCCGCCAGCAGCAAGGGCAGCAGCAGGCTGCGCAGCAGAAGTTCCGGTGGCGGCATTGCCGCAGCCTAGCGCCGCGGCTTCGGCAGAGGAAGTAGGCGTCGCAGGCGCCTCGCGCCACGATTCAGCCCAGTCGCGTCAGGACGTTCAGCGTCGGCTTCGACATGTTCAGGGTGTAGAAGTGCAGGGAAGGTGCACCGCCGTCGATCAGCCGCTGGCACAGCTGGGCGACGAAGTCGGCGGCGAACTCGCGGATGGCATCGACATCATCGCCGTAGGCCTGCATGCGCTTGCCGATCCAGCGCGGGATCTCGGCGCCGCAGGCTTCCGAGAAGCGACGCAGCTGGATGAAGTTGGAGATGGGCATGATCCCGGGAACGATCGGGATGGCCACGCCCAGCTTGCGTGCGTCGTCGACGAAGCGGAAGTAGGCATCGGCGTTGTAGAAGTACTGGGTGATCGCTCCATCGGCACCGGCATCGACCTTGGCCTTGAACGCCTGCAGGTCCGCCATCGCGTGTTCGGCCTGCGGATGCGTCTCCGGATAGGCGCCGACCTCGATGTGGAAGTAGCCGTCGTGCTCCTTGCGGATGAAGCTCACCAGCTCGCTGGCATAGCGGAATTCCCCCGCATGACCCATGCCCGACGGCAGGTCGCCGCGCAGCGCGACGAGGCGCCGGCATCCCATCTGCCGGTAGCGGTCGAGCAGCGCGCCCAGCTCGGCGCGGGTACCGCCCACGCAGGAGATATGCGGCGCTGCGTCCAGGCCGTGTTGGTTGTGCAGGCGGTCGATGGTCTCGGGGGTGTAGTCCAGGGTCGAGCCGCCGGCGCCGAAGGTGCAGGAGACGTATTCGGGCCCGATCGATTTGAGCTTCTGCGCCACCTTGTCGAGCTGGGCGCGCTGTTCATCGGTCTTGGGCGGGAAGAACTCGAAACTGATCGGGATCATGCAGGCGCCTTGCCCGGAATATGGCCATAGTCTATCTCTTCATCGCGATGAATAGAAACACTTCGGCGGCCTGCCTGCGCACCCTGCGCGGGCAGGGCAGTGAGGCCTTGGCGTGGTTCTTGCTTTGGTTCACAGGCCACCGACCACGCTCTGTTCTTTCACGATGCCACTCGACGCATTCATCCAGGCCCGCGCCGCGCTGCGTTCGCGCAACCTGCTCGCACAGGAGACGCTGGAAACGCGGCAGCGCGCCCGGCTGGGCGGGTTCTTCTATCCGGTCGCGGTCGCGCTGACCTTCATCGCCGGCGGGCCTGGGCATGGCGTCGCGGCGATGGTGGCGACTGCGGCGTTTGTGGCGCTTGCGCTGCTGCGCGTTGCAGTACGAGCGCCCGCATCCAGCGACGAAGCCGCAAGCCTTCACGGCCTGCGCAAGATCTGGTCAGTCGTTCTGGCGACCACCATTGCCTGGGGCATCTTCAGCGTCTGGGCCTCCGCGAAGCTGCCCGAGCCTGCGCCGCTGGTGGCGCTGCTGTTCTCAGGCGCGTTCGGCATGGCGGTCGCGCATACGCTGTGCATGCGGCGCCTGCCCGCCGTGCTGGCCATCGCCAGCGTGATGCTGCCCAGCCTGGTGCTGTTATGGCGCGATGTCGCGCCCAGCGTGGCGGGCATGTGGGCGGTCTATACCGCGTACATGCTGCTGGTCATGCGTCGCAGCCACGGCGAGTACCGCACGCGCCTGGAACTGGAAGAGGACCTGCGCCAGCAGCGCGATCTGTTCGAGAAACAGAGCCGCATCGACGGCTTGACCGGCCTGGCGAACCGTCGCGAATTCGCCGACACGCTGGCGCGCGGAGTCGAACGCGCTGGCCAGCGGGCAGTGTCGCTGCTGATCATGGATATCGACCACTTCAAGCGGATCAACGACAGCCTCGGCCATCACGCCGGCGACGCCTGCCTGGTCGCGGTGGCGAACAGGCTGCGCCAGCATTTCGCCAGCGATGGCGACCTGTGCGTGCGTCTGGGCGGCGAGGAGTTCGGTGTGGTGATGGAAGCCGACGGAGCCGCCGCGTGCGTGCGGGGCGAACGCTTCCGCCATGACCTGGAGCGCGTGCCGCTGCCGCTGCCGGAAGGGGGGCAAGCCGCGGTGACGGTCAGCATCGGATGCGGGGCGTTCGACCCAGGACGCCATGCCGATGGCGACGCGCTGTATCGCGATGTCGATGCGGCCCTGTACCGGGCCAAGGTCGGCGGCCGGAACCGCGTCGAGGCGGTCCCGGCGGCCGCAGAGCCGTTGCAGGCAACGGCCCCTGCCGAGGCGTGACTCAGTAGCGGTAGTGATCCGGCTTGTACGGGCCTTCCACCGCTACGCCCAGGTAATCGGCCTGCTCACTGGTGAGCCTGGTGAGCTTCACTCCGATCTTTTCCAAGTGCAGCCGCGCGACTTCCTCGTCCAGCGCCTTGGGCAGCCGGTACACGGTCTTCTCGTACTTGTCCTTGTTCGCCCACAGGTCGATCTGGGCCAGCGTTTGATTCGAGAAGCTGTTGGACATGACGAAGCTGGGATGGCCGGTGGCACAGCCCAGGTTGACCAGGCGGCCTTCGGCCAGCAGGAAGATCGAGTTACCTGCACTCCCATCTGGAGCCGCGAAGGTGTACTTGTCGACCTGCGGCTTGATGTTGAGCCGCGTGGCGCCCGACGCGTTCAGCGCATCGACCTGGATTTCGTTGTCGAAGTGGCCGATGTTGCAGACGATCGCCTGGTCCTTCATCGCCTGCATGTGCTGCAAGGTCAGGACATCCTTGTTGCCGGTGGTGGTGACGTAGATGTCGGCGGTGCCCAGGGTGTCCTCGACGGTCTTGACCTCGAAGCCCTCCATCGCCGCCTGCAGCGCGCAGATCGGATCGATCTCGGTGACGATCACGCGCGCACCGTAGGCCCTGAGCGAATGCGCCGAACCCTTGCCGACGTCGCCATAGCCGCACACGACCGCGACCTTGCCGGCCAGCATCACGTCCATCGCCCGCTTCAGGCCATCCGCCAGCGACTCGCGGCAGCCGTAGAGGTTGTCGAACTTCGACTTGGTGACCGAATCGTTGACGTTGATTGCCGGCACCAGCAGCTTGCCCTGCTCGGCGATCTGGTACAGGCGATGCACGCCGGTGGTGGTTTCTTCCGACACGCCCTTCCAGTCCTTGACCACATTGGTCCAGAAGCCGGGGCGTTCCTTGGCGACGCGCTTGAGCAGGGCCTTGATCACGCCTTCCTCGTGCGAGGCGGCCGGCTCATCCACCCACTTCGAGCCTTGTTCCAGCTCGTAGCCCTTGTGGATCAGCAAGGTCACGTCGCCGCCGTCGTCGACGACCAGCTCCGGGCCCTTGCCACCGGGGAAGGTCACCGCGTCGAGCGTGCAGTCCCAGTATTCCTCCAGTGACTCGCCCTTCCATGCGAACACGGGCGTGCCGGAGGCGGCGATCGCGGCGGCGGCGTGGTCCTGGGTCGAGAAGATGTTGCAAGAGGCCCAGCGCACGTCGGCGCCGATGTCCTTCAACGTCTCGATCAGCACCGCGGTCTGGATGGTCATGTGCAGCGAGCCGGTCACGCGCACGCCCTTGAGCGGCTTGGCGGCGGCGTGCTTGCGGCGGATCGACATCAGGCCGGGCATCTCGTGCTCGGCGATGTCGATTTCCTTGCGGCCCCAGTCGGCCAGGGAGATGTCGGCAACCTTGTAGTCGCCGTCCTGGGAGAAGGTCTTCAGCTGTGCGTTCATCAGTGTTGCTCCGTTGTTGGAAGTCCGCGCATCGGGGACTTGCATTAACGGGCGCCGTTGGTGCGTCGACCTCGCCGAGCCTGGTTCCGGAACGCGATGGCCCCGGAGTTGCAGCGCCCCTCGACGGGCGTAGGTCGGGCCTGGGCCCGACGCTGTTTCATTACGCACGCATGGCGGGCCTGGGCCCGCCCTACGCTTACTTCAACTTCGCCGCCTTGCGCAGCTCGTCTGCCTTGTCGGTCTTCTCCCACGAGAACGCGGTGGCGGTGTGCTTCTTGCCGGAGCCGTCGGTGTAGCTGACTTCCTGCGGCTTGCGCCCGAAGTGGCCATAGCTGGCGGTGCGCTGGTAGATCGGGTGGATCAGGTCGAGCATCTTGACGATGCCGTACGGGCGCAGGTCGAAGTGCTTGCGGATCAGCTTCTCGATCTGGTCGTCCGGGATATGGCCGGTGCCGAAGGTGGTGACCGAGATCGAGGTCGGCTCGGCGACGCCGATGGCGTAGGACACCTGCACCTCGCACTTGTCGGCCAGGCCGGCGGCGACGATGTTCTTGGCCACGTAGCGCGCGGCGTAGGCAGCCGAGCGGTCGACCTTCGACGGATCCTTGCCCGAGAATGCGCCGCCACCGTGGCGGGCCATGCCGCCGTAGGTGTCGACGATGATCTTGCGCCCGGTCAGGCCGCAGTCGCCCACCGGGCCGCCGATTACGAAGATGCCGGTCGGGTTGATGTGCACCTTGTTCTTGGGCAGCGACTCGTACCACTTCTTCGGCAGCACCGGCTTGAGGATGTGCTCGCGCACCGCCTCGATCAGGTCCTTCTGCTTGATGTCCGCATCGTGCTGGGTCGACAGCACCACCGCGTCCAGGCCGACGATGGTATTGCCGGTGTCGTTGTAGCGCAGCGTCACCTGGCTCTTGGCATCCGGGCGCAGCCACTTGAGCTTGCCGTTCTTGCGCACCTTGGCCTGCTGTTCGACCAGGCGGTGGCTGTAATAGATCGGCGCCGGCATGTACTCGGGCGCCTCGTTGCAGGCATAGCCGAACATCAGGCCCTGGTCGCCTGCACCCTGTTCCTCGGGCTTCTTGGCCTTCTTGCTGGTGCCGTCCACGCCGGCGGCGATGTCCGGCGACTGCTTGCCGAGCATATTGATGATGGCGCAGGTATGGCCGTCGAAACCGACGCGCGAATTGTCGTAGCCGATGTCGTTGATGACCTTGCGGGTCAGCTCTTCGATGTCGACCCAGGCATTGGTGGTGACCTCGCCGGCGACGATCGCAGCGCCCGTCTTCACCATCGTCTCGCAGGCCACGCGCGCGCGCTTGTCCTGGGCCAGGATCGCGTCGAGCACGGCATCGGAGATCTGGTCGGCGATCTTGTCCGGATGGCCTTCCGACACCGATTCGGAGGTGAACAGGTAGCTGGACATCGGCTATATCCTTCAATCTGGATGAAAAGATGGCCGCGAATGATACAGGCCGAGGCAGGGCTCGCATAGTGCCGGCCCGCCCGTTTCCGGGCGGTTAAACCCTCGCGCGACCGGGCTGTGGGAGCGACCTCGGTCGCGAATGCGCTGTCTGGTAGGGAGCGCCCCGAATCAAGTCCTGGGCAGGTTCCTGGTTTCGAATGCCCCGGGCCGACTTCCGGTGAACTGCATTCGCGCCTGAAGCCGCTCCCACAAGCGCCGGGCCTGTCACGTAACTGCCCGAATTTCGCAACGGACCTGTCGCCGGGCCGGCGCAGGCTGCCGGCCAACCGGGGCCGACCCACAAGGCCTCTTAACGCTATTGGAGTACGCCGGACAGGCCCTAGCCATGCCGTTGCTCGAAGACCGTCTGCAACAGCGCTTCCCGCACTGGTTTCGCGGCCATCGCGGCAGGATGGCCGGGCCGTTGCTGCGCGGGGTCGCGCGCTGGTCGAGGTTCGACGCGATCGAAGCCTTCCTGCAGCGGACGGGGCATCTGCGCGACGCCGCCTTCCTCGATGCCGCCCTCGATTTTCTGCAGCTGCGCTATGAGGTGGACCCGACGGCCCTGGCGGCCATTCCGACCCGCGGACGCCTGCTGATCGTCGCCAACCATCCGTCCGGCGCGCTCGACGCCCTGGCCCTGCTGCATGCGGTCGGCCGCGTGCGGCGGGATGTGCGCATCGTCGCCAACGACGTCCTGTCGATGCTGGCGCCGATGGCCGGCCTGATGCTGCCGGTGCGGGTGTTCGGCGGGCGCGCCGATCCGGACAGCCTGCGCGCGGTCGAGCAGGCGCTGCACGACGGGCAATGCGTGATCGTGTTCCCTGCGGGCGAAGTCTCGCGGCTGGGGCCGGGCGGCGTGCGCGACCGTCGCTGGCGCAAGGGCTTCGCCCATTTCGCGCGCAGGACCGGCGCGCCGGTCCTGCCGGTGCGGATCGCAGCGCGCAATTCGGCCCTGTTCTACGGCACGTCGGCGATCTTCAAGCCTGCGGGCACCGCGCTGCTGGCACGGGAAATGTTCGCGCGCCGCAACCGGCCCCTGCGTCTGCATATCGGCAAGCCGATGAGGCTCGAGGATGGAGCCGACATCGCGACAGCGGTCCGCAGCGTCCGTCAGGCGCTGTATCGGCTGGGCCTAGGACAGCGGCAGACGACCTGGCCCGAACCGATCGCAGATGCGATCCAGGACCGGATCCTGCGGCGGGCCATCGCGGCGACCGAACTGCTGGGCGGGACCAGCGACGGCAAGCAGATCCGGCTGCTGGACCCCGAAGCCTGCGCGCCGGAGCTGGGCGAAGCCCTGCTGCAGGAATTGGGGCGACTGCGCGAATACGCGTTCCGCAAGGTCGGCGAGGGCACCGGACGCAGCCGCGACCTCGACGTCTACGACCGGCACTACCAGCACGTGCTGGTCTGGGACGCAGACGCAGGTTGCATCGCCGGCGCCTATCGCCTCGCGCGCGGTGCGCGGGTGCTGGCGCGTAGCGGCCTGGCGGGGCTGTACACCGCCTCTCTGTTCCGCTACGCCGATGACGCGATTCCACGCATCGCGCAGGGCATGGAACTGGGCCGCAGTTTCGTCGCTCCCGATTACTGGGGCAGCCGCAGCCTGGACTACCTGTGGCAGGGCATTGGCGCCTATCTTCGCCGCTACCCGGGCGTGCGCTACCTGTTCGGCGCGGTCTCGATCAGCGCGGCATTGCCGGCGCAGGCGCGCGAGCAGATCGTCGCCTACTACCAGCGCTACTACGGCTGCGAGGCGGTTTACGCCAGCGCGCTGCGTCCGTTCGCCTATTTCGCCGCCCTGACGCGCTTCGGCGACATGGATGCCGGGACTGCTTTCGACGTGCTGAAAGCGAACCTGGCCGCGCTCGGTACGGCGGTGCCGATGCTCTACAAGCAATACACCGAGCTGTGCGAGCCCGGAGGCGCGCGCTTCCTCGCCTTCGGCGTGGATCCGGCCTTCAGCGACAGCATCGACGGCCTGATCGAAGTCGACCTCGGGCGTCTGCAGCCGCGCAAGCGCAGGCGCTATCTGGAACCCGGAGCGACCCTGGCATGAGCACGAAACAGCACCGGACGCTGTTTCTCTCCGACATCCACCTGGGTTCGCGCCATTGCCACGCGGCCGAGCTCGCAGGCTTCCTGGAAGCGACGTCGTGCGAGCGCCTGTACCTGGTGGGCGACATCGTCGACCTGTGGTACATGGCGCAGCGGCGCGCGGCTTGGGGACAGGCGCAGAACCGCGTGGTCGAGGCGCTGCATGCGTTGCGCCGCGCCGGCACCGTCATCGTCTATGTTCCGGGCAACCACGACCGCCCGATCCGCCGCTTCTGCGGCCTGGTACTGCCGGCGATGCGCGTGCGCAGACGCGCGGTCCACACCACTGCCGATGGTCGCCGCCTGCTGGTGACGCATGGCGACGACTACGACGCCATCACCCATTTCGGCAGCCTGCAGGAGCGGTTCGGCGACTGGCTTTACTACCGCATCCTCAGCGGCAACCGCTGGCTCAACCTGCTGCGCCAGCGCCTGGGCCAGCGCTACTGGTCGCTGGCCGAGTTCCTCAAGCGCCGCAGCGGTGCGGCCGAGCGCTACATCGCGCGCTATGTGCAGGCCGGGCTCGACGATGCGAAGCAGCGCGGACTTGACGGCATCGTCTGCGGTCATATCCATCGCGCTGCGCTGATCCAGCGCGACGGCCTGGTCTATGCCAACGACGGCGACTGGGTCGAAAGCCTGACCGCGCTGGCCGAAGGCCACGACGGCGGTCTGCGTTTGCTGTCGCATCGGGGCGAAACCCTGGCGGACGTGCCTCCGCGGTTGCGGTTGGTGCAGCAGGACGCAGTGCGTCGCGCGGCCTGACGGGTTGCACGAGCGCTGCTCCGCGCGCCGCTTACGTCGGTTGCGAAGCGCATCGCGCCCCAGGTGCGCCCGCATGGGCTGCTAGCATCGGCCGATGGACTCACTGACCCAGATCCTGCTCGGTGCGGCTGTGACGGCTGCGATCGCGCCTGCGCGCCATCGGCGTGCGGCGCTGGCGGCGGGCGCGGTGCTCGGCACGCTGCCCGACCTGGATTCGATCCCGATCGCGCTGCTCACGGATGATCCGGTCGCACTGATGACCTGGCACCGCAGCGCCAGCCATTCGCTGCTGGTCCTGCCGCTGCTGGCGTGGGCGATCTGGGCGTGGTGCCGGTCGCGCGGCAAACGGGTTGCGCAGGCGCCGCGACGCTGGTGGTGGGCGATCCTGCTGGCATTGATGACCCATCCACTGCTGGACGCCTTCACCGTCTACGGCACCCAGCTGCTATGGCCGCTGCCGCTGCGGCCGGTGATGTGGTCGAGCGTGTTCATCATCGATCCGCTGTACACGCTCTGGCTGCTGCTGGCCTGCATCGCGGCGTTCTTCCTGCGCGAGCGGATCGCGGCGCAGCGCGCACTGGTCGCGGGCCTCGTGCTGAGCACGGCCTACCTGGGCTGGTCGCTGCTGGCGAAGTCGATGGTCGAACGCGAGGCCGATCGCGCCCTGGCGGCGATGGGGCTGCAGGGCGCGCCGCGCTTCTCCGTGCCGATGCCGCTCAATACGCTGCTCTGGCGAGTGGTGGCAATGACGCCGGGTGGCTATGTCGAAGGCTATCGCTCGCTGGCGGCCGATCGCGGCACCATGCAGTTCCGCGGCTACGCTTCGAACACACAAGCGCTGGCTGAGGCCGGTCACGTACCCGCCGTGCGCCGCCTCGCCTGGTTCAACCATGGCTTTCAGCAGGCGCGCGTGGTCGGCGACGAGCTCGTGCTCAGCGACCTGCGCATGGGCAGCGAGCCGGAGTACTTTTTTCGTTTCGCGGTGGCACGGCACGGCAGCGGCTGGCATGCCATCGCGCCGCGGCAACTGCCAGCTTCCCGCGATGCCGGCGCGCTGTGGCGGACGACGTGGTCCCGGATCTGGAACGCGCCGGCAGAGCGGCGCCCCGCTCCCTAACTGCGAGGTTTCAAAAGAGGTTCTTTCGTTCGTGCTAGCTCTCCGACTCCCTCCCCCGCTTGCGGGGGAGGGCTGGGGAGGGGGCGCTCGGCCGGGAGCTCGGCACCACGCGCCTCGCTGCCTCCACCCTACCTTTCTCCATAAGCGGCGGAAGGAGCCAGGGACGCCGCGCATCAACTGCATGTCCCGGGACCCTTCATGCCGTGGTCATTGCGCCACCCGCTGGCAGCCGTGGGGGTTCGTGTCGATGCGCGAAGTCGCGCCGCGGCGCAACGGGTCAACGCGCCGCGATCGGGATGACTTCGCCGACCTGGCCTTCGGTCGGGAGCCGGATCGCCACAGTTTCGCCATCCTGCAGTTGACGGACCGTGTCGCGTCCGATCGCGCGTTCCAGACGATGCTTCGCTTCCTTGTAGACATAGCGCTGGTCGAGCTGCGACATCGGTTGGCCAAGGACGATGGCGACCTTGTGCTCGGTCAGTCCGGAGTGGTGGGCGAGGGCCTGGAGCGTGTCGTCGCCAGCAACGGCCGGGGCGGCAACGCACGACAGGATGAGGGCAAGAGCATGTCGGGGGTTCATGGCGTTCTCCTCAGTGGATGCCGGTGCGGGCCGGGAGGCGGCCGTGTCGTCGGTACTGATGACTTACGGCAGGCGGCGACGGCGGTTGCAAAGACTTGCATCGACTCGGGTGCATCCGGCGAGATGCATTGCAGCGTGTGAGAAGGATTCGCGCATCGCCCATTGGATGCGATGACTTTCGACATGCTTTTTTGCCTGTCCTGGCGCCTTTCCGACAAGAGGTGGTCCGCGCCTTGCTTGCCCCGCGTTCGCATTAGAGCGCGGGCGAGAACTGCGTCCGTGCTTTATGCGATGCGAAGCTCCGATACGACGCGTGCGATCAGCGCATCGAAGCAGTCCCGGGTCGGCGTCGTCCAGCGTCTGCAGATGGCCGAGCATGAAAGGACTCGCGCACCTGCGCCGGCTTGGTTTTGGTTAGCGTGGCAACGTCACCTCGCCGGTGATCGAGAACGCCCCCATGCCGCCAGGCGCGGTGGTTCCCGGCTGGCCGCCACCGACGAACACGCGATAGTCGCCCGGCATCACCGCGCGCTTGCCCGCACGGTCGACGTCGCTGAGACGGCGTGCATCCAGTTCGAAGCTCAGCTCGCGCGATTCGCCCGGCTGCAGGCTGACCCGGGCGAAGTCGACCAGTGCGCGCCTGGGCGACAGCGGCCGGTCGGGGTATTCCAGATAGACCTGCACTACTTCGTCGCCCGCGCGCGCGCCGGCGTTGCGCACCCGGGCGCTTACGCGCAACGTGTCGCCGGCCTTCAGCGCCGATATGGAAAGGCGCGGCTCCTCGTAGGCGAACTGCGTATAGGCCAGGCCGTGGCCGAACGGATACAGCGGTTTGCCGGTGAAGTAGCGGTAGGTCCGGCCCTTCATGTCGTAACTGACATAGGGCGGCAGATCGCGGGTGGACCGGTAGAACGTCACCGGCAGACGTCCGCCCGGATTGTCGTCGCCCGCCAGCACGCGCGCGATCGCCGTGCCGCCGGCCTGGCCTGGATACCACGCGGCCAGGATCGCATCGGCATGTTGCTGCGCCCAGGTCAGGGCCACCGCGCTGCCGCTCATCAGCACCACCACCAGCGGTTTGCCGCTGGCTTTGGCGCGCTCGAGCAGCGCGCGTTGCGGCGCCGGCAGTGCAATGTCGTTGCGGTCGCCGCCGTCGAAGCCGGGCACGTCGATCTGCAGCGCTTCGCCTTCCACATCCGGCGACAGGCCGACGAACGCGACCACCGTGTCGGCCTGCGCCACCGCGCGTTCGGCCTCGGCCAGCTGCGGCTCGGGCGGCGCGATCCACTCCAGACGCAGGCCTTGGTCCTCGCCGCGATGTTCCAGCTCCAGGCGGATGTTCCGGGGGCGCGTGTCGTCGAACCGCAGCACCGTCTCCAGGCTCTGCTCGCCGGTGTCGTGGGCGACGGCCGTGGTGCGCTTGCCATTGGCGTCGCCGGCCATGACGAGCCTGTCGTCGACGTACAGCCTGACCGGGTCGTGCCCGCTGCAGTCGAAGCAGCGCGCCATCCGCACCGCAAGCGTGTATTCGCCCGGCCCGGGCGGGAGCAGCTTGCCGGTCCAGCGCACCGAATATCCGGTTCTCGGAAGGCCGTCGGCCGGCGCGACCCGGTCCCAGTTGAAGCCGACCACGCGATCCTGTCGCACGAGTGCCGGGGTGCCGCGCAGGTCGGGATTGGCGAAGTACTCGCCCTTCAGTCCGGTGGCATCGCCGTGGCGCAGCGCGGTTTCCGGGATGGTGGTCGGCACGCCGGCGGCCAGCGGCGCGCCTTGCGCGTAACGGACCCGCGCGTCGCCGAAGCGCTCGCGCAGGCCGCGCAGCGGGGTGACCGGGTCGCGGGAGGTGCCCTGGTAATTGGCTTCCAGCACCGCCAGTGCGTCGGCGTTGGGTCCGATCACGGCGATGCGCGTCTCCGGACGCAGCGGCAGCGTATCGCCGTCGTTCTTTAGCAGCACCATCGACTGCACGGCCGCCTGCAGCGCGAGCGCGCGGTGCGCGGGGCTGTCGATGTCGGCCGCTCCGAGTGCGGCATACGGATCGGGTTGTTGTGGATCGAGCTCACCCAGCCGGTAGCGCGCGGTGAACAGCCGCACCAGGGCCCGGTCCAGCAGCGCTTCGGCAATGTCGCCGCGTGCGAGCGCCTCGCCCAGCGCGCGGTAGGCTGAACCGCAGTTGAGATCCAGTCCGGCCTGCAGCGCCGCCGCGGCCGACGCCGCGTTGTCGGGCCTGAAGTAGTGGAATGCCGTCATGTCGCTGACCGCATCGCAGTCGGACACGACGTACCCGGTGAAACCCCAGTCGCCGCGCAGGCGCCCGTCGAGCAACCACTCGGCCGCGCACGCAGGCGTGCCGTGCAGGGCGTTGTAGGCGCACATCACCGAGCCGGCGCCGCCTTCGATGACCGCGGCGCGGAATGCAGGGGTGTAGGTCGCCTCCAGATCGTGCGGTGAGACGGCGACGCTGAAGCCATGCCGGCCCGGTTCCGGACCGCTATGCACCGCGAAGTGCTTGGGCGTCGCGATCGTGCGTGGATGCCGCGGATCGGCGCCCTTCAGGCCGCGCACGAACGCCACCCCCAGCTGTCCGGTGAGGTACGGATCCTCACCGTAGGTTTCCTGCCCACGGCCCCAGCGCGGATCGCGGAAGATGTTGATATTGGGAGACCAGATGGTCAGGCCTTCGTAACGGCGGTGATCCTTGCCCGGTCCGCCGGCCAGGTTGAACTTGGCGCGCGCCTCGGTCGACACGACGGTGCCGACTTGCTGGATCAGGTCGCGGTTCCAGGTGGCTGCGAGCGCGACCGCCTGCGGGAACACCGTGGCATGGCCGTTGCGCGCGATGCCGTGCAGACCCTCGTTCCACCATTCGTAGGCGGGGATGCCCAGTCGCGGGATCGCCGGCGCGGCGTTGACCAGCTGCGAGATCTTTTCCTCGCGGGTCATGCGGGCGACCAGCGTCGCCGCCCGCGCTTCGGGCGCAGCAGGCGCAACGTTCTGTCCCTGCGCGAACGCGGGGCTCAGGAATGCCAGCAGCAGCGAAATGCCCGCGCGGAAGACGGGGCGGGAAGACCGGGCCATGCAGTGTTCCTTCATGCGTTGGGGTAACGCGACCAGAGGCGCCGTGGCAGCATCGCTGCGATCACGCGGCCGCCCGGAGGCCGTGGTCGCCGGCGATCAGACCGTCGAAGTAATGCCGCGTCAGTTCAAGCTGCGCCTGCGCACTGTCGGCGCGGTTCACCACGTTGCGAAAGGCCATCTGCTGATCGACAGGGCCTTCCGCTTGCTTGGCGTACCAGCCCAGATGCTTGCGGGCGATGCGCACACCCGCCGGCTCGCCGTAGAACGCGTGCAGCGCGCGCAGATGGCCGAGCAGGATGTCGCGCACTTCGGCCGCGGCGATCGGGGGCAGGTGCTCGCCGGTGGCGAGGAAATGCGCGATCTCGCGGAAGATCCACGGCCTTCCCTGCGCGGCGCGGCCCACCATCACGGCGTCGGCGCCGGTGTGGTGCAGTACGAACGCAGCTTTCTCCGGCGAACCGATGTCGCCGTTGGCGATGACCGGAATACACAGTTCGGATTTGATCCGGGCGATGGTGTCGTACTCGGCGGTCCCCGTGTACTGCTGGTCGCGCGTGCGTCCATGCACCGCGAGCGCGGCGATGCCGCAGTCTTCGGCGATACGCGCGATGCACGGCGCGTTGCGGTGGTCGGTGTCCCAGCCGGTGCGGATCTTCAGCGTGACCGGCACGTCCACCGCAGCCACGACCGCCGAGACGATCCGCGCCACCAACGCTTCATCGCGCATCAGCGCCGAGCCGGCCCAGGCGTTGCAGACCTTCTTCGCCGGACAGCCCATGTTGATGTCGATCAGCTGTGCGCCGTGCTCCACGTTGTAGCGCGCGGCCGCGGCCATGACGGCGGGCACGGTGCCGGCGATCTGCACACTGACCGGATCCGGTTCGCCGGCGTGATCCATCCGGTGCAGCGATTTGCGCGTGTTCCAGAAGCGCGGATCGCTGGTGGTCATCTCCGACACGGCCAGCCCCGCGCCCAGCTGCTTGCACAGCTGCCGGAACGGCTTGTCGGTGACGCCCGCCATGGGCGCGAGGATCACTCTGGGCTCAATGCGATAGGTGCCGATGCGCATGCTGCGCATTGTAGAGGCGGCCGATCGGCAATGCGCGCCATCACGGCCCGCGTGCGAAACATCGGTTCGGATCTGCCTACGGAGTCCGAAAACAGCGAGCATTCGCTGCTCCCACGAGGCAGGCTGGCGCCGATATGGATCGGGAGCATCGTGATGCCTCAACGCTTAATCGCCGCGGCCATGGCCGTGCTATGGACCGCGCAGGCGGTGGCCGGGTGTCCACGCGACGCCGCGGTCATCATCGAACTGGACCGGCAGTACCAGGATGCCGTGTTACGCAACGATGCCGATTCGATCGAACGGCTGCTGCCCGACGACTTCGCCCTGGTCACCGGTCGTGGCAAGCAGGCGCGCAAGGCCGACCTGGTCATGGAGGCGCGCACCCAGGCCGCACACTACGAACGTCAGCACGACAAGCAACAGAGCGTGCGCTTCATCGGAGAGATCGCCGTAATCAGCGCGCTGCTGCATGTCAAGGGCCGTGAACGCGGGCAGCCTGTGGACTACCGGCTCTGGTTCAGCGATGTATACCTGTGCACGCCGACGGGTTGGCAGTACAGCTTCGCGCAGTCGTCCATACCGCTGTCGGATTGACGAACGCGTACTGGCTCAGTGCTTGCCGCGGCGGCGGCGCCAGAACAGGAAGCCGGTGCACAGCAGAAACGCCGGCACCAGTCCCGAAATCGCAACCGCGATCCGGTACAGCCAGCCACCAACCGCGCCGATGTGCAGGGGATAGATCGCCTGGTGCATGCGCGTGCCCAACGGGTCGGCGGTGGCGTCGACGACCTGCAGGATCGATCCCGTCGCATCTAGGTGGATCTCGCTGCGGCCGACCGGGTGCCATTCGCCGGGGGCGCGTGCCCGGAAGCCAACGATGCCGTCGCCGCGGGTGGGTACCGACAGCCGATTCACCTGGGCGCCGGGCAGTGCGGCCTGGACTTCGCCAAGCACCCGGCTCCAATCGGGCGCGTGGGCAGTACCGACGGCAAGGGGTGTGTCGTGGGTCGCGCCGCCGAACAGCGCGGTAAGCGCCGTGCGGAAACCCTGCGAATAGACCATGCCGACCCCGGTCAGCGCGATCAGCAGCACCAGCGGCAACAGCACCACGCCGCTGCTGCGGTGCCAGCTGAGCCAGCGTCGGGTCGGCGGGCCGGCATGGAATTTCAGCTGCGCCAGCCAGTTGCGCTTCGGCCACCACAGATACAGGCCGGTCAGCAGCAGGCCGAGCGCGATCCAGCCGGCGATGCCGAGCACCTCCTTGCCGGCCTCACCGCCGAGCAGTTCGACATGCAGCTCGTGCAGCCACAGCAGCCAGTCGTCGCGGTGACTGCGCGCCAGCAGCAGGCTGCCGTCCTCAGGCGAGAAGTAGCCGCGGTGTCCATCCTCGAAATAGCCCTGCCAGACCGGTAGTTCCGTGCGCGGCAGGTCGAGCGAGCGCAGGCCGTGCGGCCGCCACTCCTCGACGATGCGCGCCAATACCCGGCCGTCGGCGACTGGCTGGTGAGCGGTGATCTGCGGATGCTGCAGACGCAGCAGCTCGACATGGAACACCAACACCGTGCCCGCCAGCGCGACCAGCGCGAACACGCTGCCGACCACCAGCCCGCACCACAGGTGCAGCCATGACAACGCCGCCCGCAGGCGGCGGCGCGGGGATCGGGGCGATGCGGATGCCGTCATGCGCGCATGGCGTCCCGGATCAGAACCGGTGCGACCAGCCCAGCGTCAGCACCCGGCCGCGCCCGGCGGTATAGGTGTCGTCGCGCGGCGGCGTGGTCTGCGAGTTGTATGCGATGTACTGCTCGCCGAGCAGATTCTCGATGCCGATGCTGAGCGTGCCCAGCGGCAGCCTGAAGCGGCCGAGCAGGTCGACCGTGGTGTAGCCGTCGAAGTCGTTGTCGGAGCTGTCGAAATCACGATCGAACGCACGACCGGCCTGCAGCCGGGTATCGAATCCGGGCGTCCAGGCCTGGGTCCAGAACGCGGTCACGCGGTCGGGACTGACGTTGATGCCGGGCAGATCGCTGTCGACGTGGCCGTCGCCATCGCTGTCGTAGCGGGCGTGGGTGGTGGCGTAGCCCAGACCGATGCGCCCGGCTTCGGAGAAGCGGAACGCAAGATTGCCTTCGATGCCGCGGATTTCGGTGCGCTCGCGCGCGACGTTGTAGGTCGCGGTCGCCGGATCGAAGGCCAGGCGCGAGCCGAGGTCGGAATCCGACCAGTAGGCGGCGAGGTGGGCGAGCCAACGGTCATCGCCGTAGTCCAGGCCGATCTCACGATTGTCGGCAACCACCGGAGACAGGTCGACCAGGCTGTCGACGCGCTGATCGGGCTGGTTGATCGCACGCAGCACGCGGCCGATGTCCGCGACGGTATAGCCCTCCGAATACGATGCATACAACTTCAGCGCATCGGTGGCCTCCCAGACCAGGCCGATGTTGGGCAGGGTTTCGCTGGTGGTCGGGGAACCGCCCTCGACGAAGCGGCTGCCGCCGGCGTTGGCCGGGATCGTGGTGTAGTCGTCGACCTGCAGCTTGCCGCGCTCGTGGCGCAGTCCGCCGGTCAGCATCAGCGTGTCGGTCAGCCACCACTCGGCCTGCACGAATGGCGACCGGGATTCGTAGGTGGTTTCCGGCACCCAGTCCAGGCCTGCGCGGATCAGTTCCTGCGACGTGGTGTCGCGGGCCAGGTCCAGGCCCAGCGTCGCGCGCAGGCGCAGGCCGAACAGATCGCCGCGCGACCAGCTGAACTTCCCGCCGGTCTTTTCCGACAGGTTCTGCGACTGGTCGTGCCAATCCGGGTCGCGTCCGTCGCCCCAGAAGTCGCCCCAGTCGCTGTCGCCGTACAGCGCCGCGAAGTCGACCCAGTACACCTGCGCCTGCAGGTAACCGCCGGCGAGCGACTTGTCGGTGTAGTCCAGCACCACCGAGGTGGTGCGGTTGCGCGGGCCTTCGCCTTCCGGATCGCCGCGTTCGGAGCTGGCGGGGATGCCGCTGACGGCATCGCCTTCGACCACGACGTAATCGTTGTTGCCCTGCAGCTGGTAACGGTTGGCGGTGAGTTGCAGGCGACGGTCTGCGTCGATGTTCCAGCCGCCCTTGGCGAACAGGTTGTAGCTGCGCGAGTCCATCAGGTCGCCCTGCACGGCGTTGATGGCCAGCGGTTTGCCGTCTCCGTCGTAGTACAGGCCCTCGCTGGCGTAGGACGCGCCGCCCACGAAGTCGAACGCCCCGCTGCGGGTGCCGAACAGGTACGAAGCGCGATAGCCAGTGCTGTCGCTCTCGTGCGGCAGTGCCGTGCTGGCGGCGATGCTCACGTCCTGGAAGCTGTTGCCATCCTGGCGAGGCGCACGCTTGGTGATGATGTTGATGATGCCGCCGGACGCGCCCAGGCCCTGCAGCGCATTGGCGCCGTGGATGACTTCGATGCGCTCGATCATCGCCGGATCGAGGGTGTGGCCGTCGCGGCCGCCGTCGCGCAGCGGCGTGGACTGCGGCACGCCGTCGACCAGGTATAGCGGCTTGCGACCGCGCAGGGTTTCGCCGCTGTTCGTAAGCTTCTGCCGCGATGGCGCGAACGAAGGCACCAGGTTCGCCAGCACCTGCGAGATGTCCTGGGTCACCGCGAGCTGCTGCTGCAGCTGTTCCTGGTCGATCACGGTGATGGTGCTGGGCAGCGCCGATGCCGAATCCGGTATGCGGCTGGTACTGGCCGAGACCGTCACCCTGTCGAGGGTGTTGACGGGGTCGTCGGCGAGGGCGGGCAGGGCGAAGGCGCCGAGGATGGCGGCGGCAAGCAGGCGGATACGGGGCATGGGCCAGGGTTGTTCGGAAAGCCCGTCATGTTAATGCGAATTATTCGCATTAACAATTGAACCGAGGCCGGACTCGGGTCGGAGCGCACGGTCCGTCAGCCAGGGAAGCGCGCCTCGACCTCGGCCCTGCGCGGCATGGCGGCCGCGGCGCCGTGCAATTCCGTCGACAGCGCGGCAAAACGCCCGGCGAAGCGCACGTGTTCGGCGAATGCCTGTGCGCGGGTCGCCCAGGAAGCCGCAAGCGCACCGTTGAAGGCATCGCCCGCACCCGTGGTGTCGACCGTCGCCACCCGTTCGGCCGGCACCCGGTACCAGGGCGCATCGTCGCCATGCGTGCGGTCTGGCGCGTGGGATACGAAACTGCCCGCCGCGCCCAGGGTCAGGACCACGCTGCCGGCGGGAAGCAACGCGCGGCACAGCGCGTGCAGCTGCGCGCCGGGCAGGCCTGCGACCGCGTCCGCCTGGAGCGGTTCGGACAGGTGGACGCGTGCGAGCGCGGCGAATTCGGTCTCGTTGGGCGTCAGCACGTCGGCCAGCGCCAGCAGCTGCGCATCGCAGGCGACGTTGGCCGGTGCGGGATTGAGTACCGTGGTCGCCCCGCCATCGCGCGCCGCGCGCAACGCGGCCAGCACCGTGGAAGCGGGAACTTCGAGCTGGGCGAGGACCACCGACGCGGACGCGAGCAACGTCGCGCTGTCGGCGATGAATGCCGGATCCAGGTCATCGTTCGCTCCCGGCCCGATGACGATGCTGTTGCGGCCCTGCGCATCGACATAGATCCCGGCGCTGCCGGTCGGCGCGTGGCTGCGGCGGTCGCGCAGGTCCAGCCCGTCGGCTTCGGCGAGAGAACGTGCCAGCTGTGCGCCGGCATCTTCGCCGAGCGCGCACAGGAATGAGGTGGGCGCGCCCGCGCGCTGCGCGGCGATGGCCTGGTTGAAGCCCTTGCCGCCCGGTCCGGTCGCGTACGCACCGCTCACGGTCTCGCCCGGCTGAGGCAGCGCCTGGCAGCGCCAGACATGGTCGACGTTGAACGAACCGACGACGACCACGCGCCCGCCCATGGCGTCAGGCCCCGAAGCGGCTCAGCACGCCGGCGATGGTGGCGGTCATGAACGTGGCGATCGATCCGCCCAGTACCGCCTTCAGCCCGAACTTGGCCAGATCGTGCCGGCGTTCGGGGGCGAGGCCGCCGATGCCGCCGATCTGGATCGCAATCGAGGAAAAGTTCGCGAACCCGCACAGCGCATACGCCGCGACCAGCCGCCCGTGCTCGCTCAGGGTCACGCCCGCCACCTTGCCCTGGATGATGTCGGACAGCTGCAGGTAGGCGATGAATTCGTTGAGCACGATCTTCTGTCCGATCAGCCCGCCGACCACCGTCGCATCCTGCCAGGGCACTCCGATCACCCAGGCCAGCGGCGCCAGCACGTAGCCCAGCAGGCTGCCCAGATCCGTTGGCCGGCCGAGCATCGCGGCGATGCCGGTGATATCTCCCAGCCAGATCAGCGGCGCGTTGATCAGTGCGATCAGTGCGGTGAAGGCGAGCAGCATGGCGCCGACGTTGAGCGCGAGCCTGAGCCCGTCGCTGGCCCCGCCCGCTGCGGCGTCGATCACGTTCGCGGTCGTCTTCTCGACTTCCATCTTGACCTGGCCGCGGGTCAGCGGTTCCTGGGTTTCCGGGACCAGGATCTTCGAGATCACTAGCGTCGCCGGCGCGGCCATGATCGATGCGGTCAGCAGATGCTTGGCGTAATACGCCTGCTGCACCGGGTCGGTGCCGCCGAGCATGCCCACGTAGGCGGCCAGCACGCCGCCCGCGATATGGGCCATGCCGCCGACCATGATCGTCAGCAGTTCCGACTGGGTCATGCGTCCGATATAGGGCCGGATGGTGAGCGGCGCCTCGGTCTGGCCGATAAAGATGCTGGCGCACACGCTGGTGGTTTCCGCGCCTGATACGCGCATCACCTTGGTGATCGCCCAGGCCATGCCACGCACGATCCACTGCATCACGCCCAGGTGGTAGAGGATGCCCATCAGGGCGGCGAAGAAGATGATCGTCGGCAGCACCTGGAAGGCGAAGATGAAGCCGAACTTCGCCGGCAATGACAGGTCGCCGAACACCAGCGCCGTGCCGACGCCGGTGAACTCGAGCAGCTTGACGAAGCCGCGCCCGAGCGCGTCGAAGACTTCGCGTCCGCCCGGCACCAGCAGCACCAGCGCGGCGAAGGCGACCTGCAGGGTGACCCCGACAATGACCAGCTTCCAGTCGACCGCACGCTTGTTGTTCGAGAACAACCAGGCGATGCCGAGCAGCACCGCCAATCCGAACAGGCCGAAGCCGATCCGTCCAAGAGCTTCCATCGATCCCCGCCTGCCGGTTCGTCGTAGTCCGGCGCAGGGTAGGGCACCCGTCCAAGGCGGGCAACCGCGCGCGACGCGCTTTCCGCCTCCGCTGCGCGGCTGGGGCTGCAGACGTGTGTGGGGAGCGGACGCCGCGCCTGCTCTTGACCTTCAGCCGGAAGCGGGCGCGACCGTCGCGGCCCAGTCCGCGCGCACGATCAGAGATCGCGCGCCAGCACCCGGTTGCGGCCGGCATGTTTGGCCCCCTGCAGGCGCCGGTCGGCGGTACCGAGCAGCGCTGCCGTGTCGCTGCCGTCCTGCGGCCAGCTGGCCAGACCGCCGCTGTAGGTCAGGGTAAAGCTGTCGTTGCCGCGTTCCACTGCGAACGGTTTGGTCGCCAGTTCGCGCCTGGTTCGCTCCACGCGCTCCCAGGCGCTGCCGATCGGGCAGCGCAGCACCAGCACGAACTCCTGGCCGCCCAGGCGCACCACGTGCTCGTCTTCCTGCAGCATGCCGCGCAGCAGCGCGGCGACGTGGCGAATGGCGCGATCGCCATCGAGATGCCCGGCGGCGTCGTTGACGCGGCGGAAGTTGTCGATGTCCAGCAGCGCCAGGGTCAACGATCCGCCGTCCCTGCGCAGCGATTCGTACAGGCCGGGCATGCGCTGCAGCAACCACGAGCGGTTGGGGAGCCCGGTGAGGCCATCGTTGCCGGAGAGCTCGATCAATCGCTGCATCCGGAACACGACGGCGCCGGTCAGCAGCGTCATCAGCAGCAGCAGGATCAGGCGCTGCAGTACGTTGGAAGCGGATGCGGTTCCGTAATCGATCGACATCAGCTGTTCGGGCGATTGCGCGCCCTGCAGCACGACCAGGGCCAGCAGGCCGAACTGGGCGATGGCCAGCCCGCCCACGTAGACGGTCAGGCGCCCGTCGTTGCGCAGCGCGGTCATCGCGACCGCGAGCAGGTAGAAGCCCCACACGACCATGCTGTTGAGGCCCGCAGCGCGGTCGCCGAAGGCCAGCAACACCAGCACCCCGGTGGTGACGGTCACATCGTAGGTGCCGGTGGCGTACGGCAACCAGCGGTACATGCGCCGCCGCCGTGCCAGCGCCAGCCAGATCTGGGCCGCGATGTTCACGACCACCGCTGCGCCGAGACCGATCAGCATCTCGCTGGTCTTGCCGCCGCTCAGGCCGTGTACCAGCGGCAGCAGCAGGATCAGGGCGGACATCAGCGCGCGTACGCGCGCCACCAGCAGCTCCCCATCCGCGCCGACCTGCAGCATCAACTCGTCCGGGCGTGCGAGCGCACGCGCATAGAGTTCGCGCAGCCATTGCATCGACAACCACCGCATCGGCTATCCCTGGTCGGGTCCGGGCGCAGTGTAGGGCCTGTCCGCGCCGGTGGCGCACGATCGCCGGCAACGTCCTCACTGACTCGACACCCGCGCGTGGCTCATCCCACCCCACGCAGTGCCACCCAGACTGCCAGGGCCGCAAACACCACAGCCGCCACCACTCTCGCAGTGCTCAGCGGCAGGCGATCCGCGAAACGGCTGCCCAGCAGGACCACCGGTACATTCGCCAACAGCATTCCTGCGGTGGTGCCGACGACCACCTCCCACAGCGGGCTGTATTTCGCGGCCAGCAACACCGTCGCGACCTGGGTCTTGTCGCCGATCTCGGCCACGAAGAAGGCCAATGTGGTGGCGATGAAGGCGCCGCGTGCGGGCAATGGCTGCTGCTCGTCGATCCGGTCGGGCATCAGCGTCCATAGCGCGATGGCCGCGAAGCTGCCCGCGACGATCCAGCGCAGCACGCCCGGTGTCAGCCAATCCGCGACCAGCGCGCCGAGCCATCCGGCCAGCGCATGGTTGAGCAGGGTGGCGACCAGGATGCCGGCGATGATGGGCCACGGGCGACGGAAGCGGGCAGCCAGCAGCAGCGCGAGCAGCTGGGTCTTGTCGCCGATCTCCGCCAGCGCGACGGCGCCGGCCGACACCAGGGCCGCGGCCAAGGGGAAGTCGCGTCCTGCCAACAGGTCGAGCATTGGGGATTCCGGGGCCGGACGAGCGGTGGACGCGAAAGCAAGGCGCTGCGTCGCCCGGCCCGGGTTGCGCAGTGCCTGCCTTCGGTCTTGCCCACGGCCGCTGTGCGGCCGTTCGCGCGCCATGGCCTGCCGGCCAAGTGTGTTGACGCGCCACCGGTGGATTCGGCGAATCCGCTTCGGGCTACTCCCCGGAGGAGGGGTGGCGGACATTATAGGGAGACGGCGGCATGGCCTGCGCCGATGGCTAGATGCGATTGACTTTCAAATGAGAATCAATATCATTTGATCCAGTCGACACCGGAGCCCGCCGCGATGCTGCATGTCCCGTCCAATTCATTCTCCGACGATCGCGTGGCCGTCCGGTCGAGCGTCGGATCAGCGGATGCCCGCGTTGCCGAAGTCGACAGTACCCGGCTCCTGCAAGGCCAGCGCGAACTGCTCATCCGTCATGGCGGCGAGTGCTACCGGCTGCGTCATACCCGCAACGACAAGCTGATCCTCACCAAGTAATCCGGCCCGGCCAATAGTCGGACCGCACCCTCTCTCCCGGCTGCCAGCCGTCCCGGTCGCACCGGAAGCCAGCCCGCCGAAAGCCTTCTTCTTTCGTCGAGTCTTCCATGCGTCCCACACTGCTCTGTGCCGCCCTGTCGCTGGCATTGACCGGGCTGCTGCCCGTGCATGCAGGATCGCCGGATCCGGATCCTGCGGATCCGGCGGATCCGGCGGATCCGTCCGATTCCACGGCCACCGAATTCGACCGCATCACGGTCACCGCAACGCGGACCGAGCGGGCGCTCGCCGACGTGCCCAATACCGTCGACATCATCAGTCGGGAGCGCATGGACGAGCTGCTCGTGCGCGATCTCAAGGATCTGTTCCGCCACGAACCGGGCATCAGTGTGGGCAGCAGCATCGGCCGCTTCGGCATCGGCGACATCCGCATTCGCGGCCTGGGCGGAAACCGGGTACGCATCCAGACCGATGGCATCGCCGTGCCCGATGCCTTCGCCATCGGCAGCTTCTCGAATGCCAGCCGCAACTTCGTCGACCTCGACACATTGAAGCGGGTCGAGGTGGTGCGCGGTCCGACCAGCTCGCTGTACGGCTCGGACGCGCTCGGCGGCGTGGTCTCGTTTCTGACCAAGGACCCTTCGGACTATCTGAAGGACGGCAAGGACGCCTACTTCGACTTCAAGCTCGGCTTCGAGAGCGACTGGAACGGCCTGTTCGGCGGCGCCACCGCGGCCCTCGGTGGCGAACGCTGGTCCGGTCTGGTGGCGGTGGGCCATCGCCAGGGCACCGAAACCGAGAACCAGGGCGAAGTCGGGAGCAGCGGCGCCGCGCGCACCCGACCCAATCCGCAGCAGCGCGACGGGCGCAGCCTGCTGTCGAAGCTGGTGTACACACCGGACCAAGGCCAGCGCTTCAAGCTGGTCGTCGAAGGCAACGAGGACGGCGCCGATACCGACCTGCTGACCCTGCGCGGGTTGCAGCCGATGACCGGCGCGAACAACCTGTCGGTGACCGCAGACGACCACCAGACGCGCGCCCGCGTAGCCGTGGTGCACGAAATGGACATGGTCGACGCCGGCTTCGCCGACAGCCTGGACTGGCAGGTCTATCGCCAGGACAGCGAGACCACCCAGGACACCAGCGAAGTGCGCGAGGTGCCCGCATCGCTGTTCTCGCCGGCGCTGCGCGACCGGCGCGACCGCCGCTTCAATTTCGATCAGCGCGTGTACGGGCTGCAGGCGAATTTCCGCAAGGCCTTCGAAGGCGCCGTGCGTCACGACCTGGCCTATGGCATCGATCTGTCGCGCACGCGCATACGGCAGAAGCGCGATGGCCTGCGCACCTTCCTCGACACCGGCGCGACCACGCCGGTGATGCTGCCGGACGCGTTTCCGGTGCGCGATTTCCCGATCAGCGAAACCAGCAATGCGGCGCTGTACCTGCAGGACGAAGTCGGGTTCGCAGGCGGCGCGTTCCGGCTGATCCCGGCGCTGCGCATCGATCACTACCAGCTGCAGCCCGAGGTCGACGCGATCTTCGCCGAGGACAATCCCGGTGTCGCGGTCGCGGAAATCAGCCAGACCAGCGTGTCGCCCAAGCTCGGCGCGGTCTGGCGCTTCGCGCCCGGCTGGTCGCTGTTCGCCGGCTATGCGCGCGGTTTCCGTGCGCCGCCGTACAACGACGTCAATATCGGCTTCACCAACGTGCAGTTCGGCTATACCGCGATCGCCAACCCCGACCTGCGTCCGGAAACCAGCGACGGGCTGGAAGCGGGGCTGCGCTACGGCAGCCGCGTCCTCTTTGCCGAACTGACCGGGTATTACAACCGATACGACGATTTCATCGAATCGATGGCCGTGGTCGGCTTCGATCCGGTGCGTCAGCTGCTTGTGTTCCAGTCGCGCAACGTCGCCGAAGCGACGATCTACGGCGCGGAGGCCAGGGCCGGTCTCGATCTGGGTGCGCTGTCGGGCGCGCTGCAGGGTTGGTCGCTGCGTGGCGCGGCGGCCTGGTCGCGTGGCGACAACGAGACCGAGGACGTGCCGCTGGATGGAGTCGAGCCGCCGACCGCCTCGCTGGGCATCGCCTTCCAGCGCGAAGCCTGGGGTGCGGAGCTGGCAGCGCGGTTCGTGGGTCGCCGCGATCGCCTGCCGTCGGCGTCCGATCCGCAACCGGGTGCGGAACCGGTGCGCGCGTTCGAAAGCCCGGGTTACGGCGTGCTCGACCTGTATGCGCATTGGCGCTTTGCGCCCGGTGTGCGCCTGGATGCCGGCCTGTTCAATCTTGGCGACCGCAAATACTTCTATGCCGGCGACGTGCCGCTGGTGGCTGCGGACAGCGTCCAGCTGGATCGCTACACCGCAGCGGGACGCAATCTCGCGCTCAGCGTCGCGGTGGAGTGGTGACGACAAATGATCAGCCTGGCATCGATCCCGCATCCAACGCCCACCCACCCCGGCTGTCATCCGGGCAGGAGAACCTCATGACTTCAGATAGGCGACGACCTGCGAGCGCATCGCGCATGCGCGGCGCCCTGCTCGCACTGGCTGGTGCGGCGATGCTTGGCGCCTGTGCGTCCGCTCCCCGTGCGACCGATGCGGCCGTCCTGCCAGCCACAGCTGAGACAGACGAATACGGTGTGCTGGTGATGGCGCACGGTGGCGGCGACACCTGGAACAGCGAAGTCACCCAGGCCCTGGCTCCGCTGCAGGCCGAGTTTCCGATGCGGATCGCTTTCGGCATGGCGGATGCGGCGAGTCTGCAGACGGGAGTCGATGCGCTGGAGCGGCAGGGCGTGAAGCGGATCGGCGTGGTGCGGTTGTTCATCAGCGGCGAGAGCTGGTACCAGCGCACCCGGCAGATCCTGGGCCTGGAGCCCGGCGCACCGCCGAAGCCGCAAGCGGACGATGCGGCGCATGCGCAGCACGGCGGACACAGCATGGCGTTGTGGCGGCTGGACAGCGACGCCAGTTTCGCTGTCAGCAGGGATGGTCTGGCCGACGCGCCCGAGATGGGCGCCGTGCTGGTGGAGCGTGCCCGCGCGCTCAGCCGCGAGCCCGGGCAGGAGGATGTGCTGGTGCTGGCGCATGGCCCGGAGGACGATGCCGAGAACGAGCGCTGGCTGGCGCGGATCGACGCGCGCGCCAATGCGGTGCGCGAAGCGCTGCCGTTCCGGCGCGTCCAGGTCATGACCTTGCGCGAGGACTGGCCTGACAAGCGCGCGGCGGCCACCGCCAGAATCCGCAGCTACGTGCAACGTGCGGCCAGCGAAGGCGGGCGCGCGATCGTGATTCCCTTCCGCGTGCAGGGTTTCGGCCCGTATGCCGAGGTGCTGCAGGGATTGGAGTACGTCGCCGACGGCCGGGGCCTGGTGCCCGACACCGAGGTCACCGCCTGGGTCAGACGCCAGGCGGAGACGTTGCGCGCCGGAGAATTCGCAGGAGAGTGACTGCCCACGACGCGCACCGCAGCGTATTCGCCAGCTTCAGTCCAGGACAGGAGGGGCTGGCGGCGGCGGCGGTGCGGGAGCCGGCGGCGGCGGTGGCGCATCGTCGCCTTCCAGCACCGTGGTCTTACCGTCGCGATCGACGAAGACCATGCGTCGCATTTCGACCTCGCGCCCGGCCATGGCTTCATCGTCGAGCAACACGATCCGGCGCTGCTGCATGGCCCGTGGTGCGTCGGGCGGTGGCGGTGCGGCGGGCGGCGCAGGCGGTATGGCCGATGTCGAGGGTGACGGTGGAGCGGCGGGCGGTGCGGGCGGCGCGGGAGGAGCAGGTGGCATGGGGATGCGGAACGGCGTGACCTTGGGCACCTTGACCTGCGCGGTGCCCGGCTTGCGGTCGCGCAGATAATCCACGCGCACGCTGCTGTCGGCGGGCCTGGCGCGCAGCGCGGCCATTGCCTCGCGCGGCGTTTCCACCTTCCTGCCATCGATCTTCTGCACCACGTCGCCGGCGCGCAGGCCTTGCAGTTCATCGCCGGCGCTCAGCACCAGCACGCCATCGTCGGTGCCGAAGTAACGGCCCAGCTCCGGATCGAGCGAGGACAGATTCAGCCCGCTCCAGCGGAAGGCCTCGGTCAGCACTGGGAAGTCGCAATCACCGTCCTTGTCCTTGCATTGGCCCAGCCGCAAGAGCTCCTTGTCGAGATGCGGCCCCTGCATCGACACCATGCGCATGGCGTCGTCCACGCCATTGCGAATCGCCTCGTGATCGATCTCGACGTCGAACTGCCCCATGGCCAGGTCCCTGGCATCTCCCTCTGGGAGCAACAGCATGCGGCTGCCAGGCCGCGGGGCGACGCTCACGCTGGCCTTGCCCGAGCCGCGCTGGTAGTCCAGCTTCACCTGCTTTCCGGACTCGAGGGCGCGCAGCAAGCTGCGTGCATTGTCGACGCGCAGTTCGGCATCGCTGCCGAGGATCTGCCTGCCGTCGATGGCCAACAGCCGATCGCCGCTCTTCAGCCCGGCTTCCGCAGCCGCGCTTTCGGGCGTCACGCCGGCGATGCGCACGCCGGCGGTCGCGTCCGGTGCCAGCAACACCCCCAGCACCGGCCTGCGCAGCAGATGGTGTTCGATATTCATCGGCTTGCCGTCGAGGCCGCGATACTTGCGCGCCAGTTCGCCGTAGCGCTTCGCCGCGCGGTCGAGTTCGGCGCGGGCGGCATCGAGTTCCTTCTGCTGCGCGGGTGTCGGGGCGGCGGATTGCGCGACGACGACGCCGGCAAGGGAGAGGCCGGCAAGCACCGCAAGGGCGAGGGCCTGGTAACGAAGGGATTTCATCAGATGTTCCTCGGAGGCTGCTGTGTGGTGGGGGCCGGTCAGTCGATGCTGACCAGCCTGGCGTCGTAGCGTTCGCCTTGCGCGGCGAGCAGGCGTTGGGTGGATTCGAAGGCGGTCAGCTGGCGCAGGGCGTCGACGCGCTCGCGCCACAATTGCGTGCGTCGATCCCGGGTGATCCCCGGCTGGACCAACTCCGCATCGATGCCCGCGACCTGTGCGTCGAAGTCGCTGGCCAGCGCCGCCGCGGTGCCGCTCGAGACGCGTTCGTCGCGCGCCAGACTCAGCAACGCCTCCAATTGCGCCGATTCGGCATACAGCCGCTCGAGTTCGTCCGTGGCGGCCGTCTGGGTCGCGCTGCCGGCACTGACCGCCGGCTGGCTGGTCGATGTCTCCGCGCTGTCCTGGGCGCTAGCGATCGCCGCCTCCGTACCGGTTGCGGATGTCGTGGTTTCGCTGGCGCGCGAGCCGGCGTCCACACGGCGTGCAGGACTCGTCGCTCCGGACTGCTGCGCGGGAACGGTCGCGGCACGCGACTCGACGGGAGTTGTGCGGATCGCCGCCTGGTCGCCGGTTGCGTCTGCAGATTCGCTCCGCACCACCGATGTCATGTGCCTGGGCGATGGCGCAACCTGCTGAGGACCGACAGACCGCTCCTGCCGCGACAGTTGCATGGGCAACAGTGCGATGACCGCCAGCGCCGCGGCGATGGCCGCCGTCCATGCCGGCCAGCGGGCCCGTTTCGGTCGCGGACGCGCGCGCTCGATGCGTTGCCAGCCGCCGGCATCGGGCGTTTCCAGCGGCAGCGCAGCGAAGGCCTCGCTCCAGCTGGCCGGCGGTGCGGGCGACGGACTGCGGTCATCAGGCATTGGCCACCTCGCGTTCCATGAGCTGTTGTGGATCGAGCAGGCCGCGCAGGCGGCGGGTGCCGCGCGCCAGCTGCGACTTGGAGAAACTCGGGGTCCTGTGCATCAGGGTCGCGATCTCCTCATGCGTGTGGCCTTCGGCGTGGTACAGCCACAGCACGCTGCGGGTGGTGGCGGGCAGCGCCGCCAGCGCCCTCTGCAGCAGCGCGGCGTCGGCAGCGGCCGGCGGCAGCGGGCCGTGGTCCTCGGCGAAATCGGCTTCATCGCCGGTGCACACCTCGGCCTCGAGCCGGCGCCCGCGGCGCAGCCGCATCAGCGCCTCGTTAATGGCGATCTTGCGCAGCCACGCCCAGAACGGGCTCTGCCCGCCGGCGCCCTCGCCCCGGAATTCCCCGATCCTGTCGATCACCTTGAGCATCGTGTCCTGCAAGACTTCGTGGGCTTCGTCCCGCCCGTTGCCGTGCCTGCCGCCGAGCATGCGCAGGGCCAGGGTGAACACCGGCCGCTCGAACCAGCGGTAGAGCTGCTCGAACGCGGCGCGGTCGCCCGCCCGCGCACGTGCGAGCAGGGTGGCCGGAACATCGATCGCGAAGCCTGTCCTGAGCGGAGCAGGCGCCGCAGGCGACGTCGAAGTCGAAGTCGAAGGGCTCGAGGTGGCGGGCATTCCTACCTCTGGATGTCGCAGGCGGGGAAAGGGTCGCAGCGGCGGTGTCATTTTTACGCCGCCGGCCGTGCGGGTTGCGCGACAACTCCGTTGGGGCCGACGGGCCCGCGCCCCCCTATACTCCGTTCATCGTCAGGGGAGGACACCAAGATGCCTGGAACACTGCTCGCCGCGGTCCTGCTGGTCGCCGGCATCGTCATCCTGTTCAAGACCGTGCGCATGGTGCCGCAGGGCTACGAGTGGACGGTGGAACGCTTCGGCAAGTACACCCACACCATGACCCCGGGACTGCACTTCCTGGTGCCGGTGGTCTACGGCGTGGGCCGCAAGATCAACATGATGGAGCAGGTGATGGACGTGCCGAGTCAGGACGTCATCACCAAGGACAACGCCGTGGTCAAGGTCGACGGCGTGGTCTATTTCCAGGTGCTCGACGCGGCCAAGGCCGCCTACGAGGTCGCACAGCTGGAGATCGCCACCCTCAACCTGGTGATGACCAACATCCGCACCGCGATCGGCTCGATGGACCTGGACGAATCGCTGTCCAAGCGAGACGAGATCAACGCCAAGGTGCTGGTGGCCGTCGACCAGGCGACCCATCCGTGGGGAATCAAGGTCAACCGCATCGAGCTCAAGGACATCCAGCCACCGCGCGACCTGGTCGACTCGATGGCGCGACAGATGAAGGCCGAGCGCGAGAAGCGCGCCAACATCCTCGAGGCCGAAGGCTTCCGCCAGGCGGCGATCCTCAAGGCCGAGGGCGAGAAGCAGTCGGTGATCCTGGAAGCCGAAGGCCAGCGCGAGGCCGCGTTCCGCGAAGCCGAGGCGCGCGAACGACTGGCCGAAGCCGAAGCCAAGGCGACCCAGATGGTTTCGGATGCGATCTCGGCCGGCAACGTGCAGGCGATCAACTACTTCGTGGCGCAGAAATACATAGAAGCGTTCAAGGCCCTGGCCGAGGCGCCGAACCAGAAGTTCGTGATGATGCCGATGGAATCCGCCGGCGTGATCGGCTCGCTCGGCGGCATCGCCGAGCTGGCGAAGGAAGCGCTGGAGCGGCAGTCGGGCGGCGGCCGGGTGCTGGCGACCACGCCGACCAGTCCATCCAAGAGCGGGGGAGCCTGAGCCATGCGCTGGGACGTGTTCGCCTGGGCTGCGATCGCGCTGCTGCTGTTCGCAGCCGAAGCGCTCGCCCCGGGCGCGTTCATGCTGTGGCTGGGGTTCGCCGCGGTCGCGGTGTTCCTGGCGGTGCTGCTGGTGCCGGGGATTCCGGTGCTGGCGCAGGCGGCGGCCTTCATCGTGCTCAGCTTCATCTCCATCCAGGTGTACCGGAAATGGTTTCGCGGACGCGAGCGCCAGAGCGACCAGCCGGCGCTCAATCGCCGTACCGCGGCCCTGGTCGGACGCGTGGTGCGGCTCGACCATGGGATCGTGCAGGGCCGGGGACGGGTGCAGATCGCCGATGCGTTCTGGGATGTGAGCGGCCCGGAGCTGCCCGCCGGTACGCCGGTGCGCATTACCGGGGCAGAGGGCATGACGCTGCTGGTGGAACCGGCCTGAGGACAATGAAGATGCGCACGATCACGGCAGGGGTACTGGTTTGCGCAGTGGTGGGCGCGGTGCCGATGGCGCAGGCGCAATCGGCCGCGGAGTGGCGTGACGTGGTGGTGCCACCGTATCCCAGTGGGGTGCACGAACTGGGCGGAAGCTGCATCGGCCAGGGCACTTCCGGCGATGCGATGTGTGCGGTCTCGGTCGCCGTGCTCAAGGACGAGCAGAGCGGCACGCGGACCGTCGTCGCAATGCGCCGGCTCCATCACTTCGACGGCAGCGCGGTCGGCGGCGACAGGCCGCTGGGGCTGGTGACCGACGCGCTCGAGCCCGAGGCGCTGGACGATGCGCGCAACGACGTGTCGATCGGGTTGTGCCAGAGCGACGCGCAGCCGGACAGCCGCATCGTGGCGGTCATCCGCCCGGACGTGGACACCGAGTGGTACACCCGCTTCGACGGTGTGTGGCGGCTGGACGAGAGCGGCCGCTTCCAGCCGATTGCCCCCACCGGCGTGCGTTGCCTCAACGAGGGCTACGGCTACGACGGTTGAGGGTGCGCAGCGGACGACCGGAAGCAGCACTCGACTTCGTCCCTTGAACGCACCGCCGCGGCGCGTGCCGGGCGTTGGGTGTCCATGACGAGCGGGGAATTGCGCGGCGCGGGATAATGGCCGCTTTCCGCACGCACAGGCCGTCCCGATGACCCAGAAGACCGTCCTCAACGAAGCCCACCGCGCACTCGGCGCCCGCATGGTCGACTTCGGCGGTTGGGACATGCCCCTGCATTACGGCTCGCAGGTCGAGGAGCATCACCAGGTCCGGCGCGACGCGGGCATGTTCGACGTCAGCCACATGACCGTGGTCGACCTGGAAGGGCCACGTACCCGCGAGTTCCTGCGCAGCCTGGTGGCGAACTCGGTCGACAAGCTGGTCAAGCCCGGCAAGGCGCTCTACACCTGCATGCTCAATGCCCAGGGCGGGGTGATCGACGACCTGATCGTCTATTTCCTCGAGCAGGGCGGACGGCACGGCGACAAGTTCCGCCTGATCGTGAACGCGGCCACCCGCGACAAGGACCTGGCATGGATCGAGGCGCAGGCGAGGGCCTTCGATGTCAACGTTACCGAGCGCAGCGAGCTGGCGATGATCGCGGTGCAGGGTCCGAACGCGCGTGAGCGCGTGCTTGGCCTGCTCGATGCGGCAGGCGCCAAGGCCGCCGGCAAGCTCACCCGGTTTTCGGCGGCGGAAGCCATGACCCGCGACGGCACGCCGCTGTTCGTCGCCCGCACCGGCTACACCGGCGAGGACGGCTTCGAGATCGTCGTCGCGCAGCCGCACGCGGTCGCGCTGTGGAATGGGCTGCTGCAGGCGGGGGTGAAGCCGGCCGGGCTGGGCGCGCGCGATACCTTGCGGCTCGAGGCGGGCATGAACCTGTACGGCCAGGACATGGACGAAACCGTATCGCCCTACGAAGCCGCGCTCGGCTGGACCGTGGCGCTGGATGGCGGCCCGGAATCCGGACCGCGCGCATTCATTGGCCGCGAAGCGCTCGAACGCCAGCACGCCGATGGCGCCCCGCGACAGATGGTCGGCCTGGTGATGGACGACAAGGGCGTGCTGCGCCATGGCCAGAAAGTGCTGACCGATGCGGGCGAAGGCGAGATCCTGTCCGGCACGTTTTCCCCGACCATCGGCAAGGCGATCGCCTTCGCGCGCATTCCCGCCGGCGCCACCGGCGATGTGCGGGTCGACATCCGCGGCCGCGAAGTGCCGGTGCGCCTGGTGAAGTTCCCGTTCGTCCGCGAGGGCAGGGTGCAGGACGGCGTTTGATCGCCATGCGCTTGATCCGTACCCGCCGCGCTTGGATACACTATCCACGCCTTCCCTGCCTGCACTTCCGGAGCCCACGATGAGCGATATTCCCGGCGATCTGAAATTCCTCAAATCCCACGAGTGGGCGCGCGTCGAAGGCGATGGCAAGGTCACAGTCGGCATCTCCGACCACGCACAGGGCCTGCTCGGCGACCTGGTCTACGTCGAACTGCCCAACGTCGGCGACCGGGTCGAAGCCGGCAACGCCTGCGCCGTGGTGGAGTCGGTGAAGGCGGCTTCAGACGTATACGCGCCGATCAGCGGAACGGTGGTGGAGGTCAACTCGGCGCTGGCCGACAAGCCCGAGACCATCAACGAGGACGCCTACGGCGATGGCTGGATCTTCGTGGTGGAGGCGGAAGAGCCCGACCAGCTCAACGAACTGCTCGGACCGGACGACTACGCCGAGCTGCTCGAGGACGACGATCACTGACGCCCCGCGTCGCTTGCTGCGAATTGCCGACCGGCCGCCACGTGCGGCCGGTTTTGTTTTGACGCCACCGCCGCGTCGGCGTGTTCTGGTCGAAGCCGCCAGGCTTCGTAGCCGTGCAGATCTGCCGATTGCGAGCCGGCGAAAACGCTCGCACGACGCGTCACAGCCGGGTTCGTGGCGTCTGCACACGACCCGAAATCCTGCGCAGTTCCGCGCAATCGGCGCTTGTGCGGCGCGAAAAACCCGGCCGGCTGCGGACCGGATTCAGGCACGTCGACGTCGCGCGATGGCGCGCCGTCGACGCAAGGTTGCCGTGCTTGCGCGGCGAGCGGTGTGCACGACGCGCGCGCATGCGTGTCGGAAAAACTGCTTAAAACAAGCCGTTTGCGTCGCGCATGTGCATGCGTGCGCGGCATGGCGCGGTGCGCACGCCCGACGCCGGCGCCGACGCGCACCGGGCTGGGGCCGGCAGACGCGCGTTCGGTACCGTAAAAATATTTGCGCCAAAGTGTTGACAGTGGAAAAAACCGTGATTAGGTTTCGCCCCATAAACGGGTAACCGCCTCAACGAGTGGGTTCGATCAAACAGACAGCGCACCGCATAACAACGTGCTCCGCCCGGATGGATTCAACGGTGGACTCAGGCGTCGTCTCCCTCGAAAAAGCGCGGCACACTCACGGACACCGGCCCGCATCGCCTGGCGATGCGGGCTTTTTCATGCGCCAGCACCGGCTCCCGAGCCGGGGTCGGCGCCATCAGAATCCGCCGGTCTCCAGGCCGGCGTACTGCATCCGCACCGACGCGCCTGGCGCGTTGGCGGTTGTCCGCGGGTCCGATACCCGCGGGGGTTTTCACTGGGCTGCTGTACCTGAAGTCCACTGACGAGGAGTGCCATCAAATGGCCATGAAGAAAGCTGCAAAGAAACGCCCCGCCGCCAAGAAGGCGGCGAAGAAGAAGGTCGCCAAGCGCAAGACGGCGGCCAAGAAGGTCGCAAAGAAGAAGGTCGCCAAGAAGAAGGTCGCCAAGAAGCGCGTAGCCAAGAAGGCCGTGCGTAAGGCAGCCAAGAAGCGTCCTGCCAAGAAGGCCGCCAAGAAGAAGGTCGCCAAGAAGAAGACTGCGAAGAAGGCAGCCAAGAAGCGTCCAGCCAAGAAGGCGGCGAAGAAGGCCGCCAAGAAGCGTCCGGCCAAGAAGGCGGCGAAGAAGGCTGCTAAAAAAAAAGTAGCTAAAAAGTCGGCAAAGCGGGCAAAGAAGGCGGCGCCAGTCGCCATGCCTTCGGCCCCCGCACCGATGATGTAACAACAAGAAAAACCCGATTAGCCGTATCAAGCTCCTTCTCCGCGTTGCCCAGGCGGAGAAGGAGTTTTTTTATGGGGCGCCGCGGCCTAGGCCGGGCGCGATGCCAACCCAGCGCGCCGCAGCGCGGCATGGGCACTTTCGCGCTGCCCTCGCGCTGCCGTCCCGATGGCTCGCGTGCCCGATCTCGGGCACACAACCCGCAACGAGCACTCATATCGACCCATCACAGGTCGCGCCGGGTCGTCGGCGAGGAAGCGCGACGCGCCAGCGGCAGCGCCAGCGATTTATTCGGGAGCGGCGGTGGCGGTCGAGCCGTCGATGCCGCTGGCCGGCGTCTGGCCGGCATACATCGTCTCGGGCCGATCGATCTGTTCGGGCAGGTCGAGATCCAGCCATGCCTGATAGGGCAGACCGATCGCACTGTCGAGGATAGTCGGCACCAGGCCCGAGGGCAGCGAGCTCTCGCTGTTCCACAGGATCGCGATTCCCAGGTCACGTCCTGGCAGCAGCGCCACCGCGCCGCGATAGCCCTGCACGGCGCCGCCATGGAACACCACGCGATGTCCCGCGTAGTCGTAGACGCGCCAGCCCAGGCCATAGCCTGCGCCATTGAGCCGTTCACGCCGCCAGGGCGAACCGCGCAGTTCGCCCGGCGTGGTCACCACCGGCGCATGCAGCGTGGCCAGCAGCGGCTGCGGCAGCACGTCGGGGCGATGGCCGGTCTGGGCCAGCAGCCACTGCGCCATGTCGCTGATGCTGGCGTTGACGCCGGCGGCGGGCGAGACGCGGTAGTACGTCGGCTTCGGCGCCAATGACGCCCATCCGCCGCGACCGCGCACATGCGGCCTGGCCCAGCGGGCGCTGGCCTGGATGCCTTCCAGTCCGACGCTTGCGTCGTTCATGCCCAGGGGCTTGAAGATGCGGCTGGCGACGGCCTCGTTGTAGAACTGCCCGCTGGAGGCATAGACGACATCGCCGATCAGGCTGAAGGCGACGTTCTGGTAGGCATAGCACTCGCCGGGCCGGCACTTCATCGGCGCGTTGGCGAAGCGCTGCACCACGTCGCGATAGTCGGCATAGCCTTCGATGTCGCGGTCGAACGCGTTGTGGGTCAGGCCCACCCTGTGGCTCAACACCTCGGCGACCGTCAGTTGCTGCGCCGCTGCCGGGTCGGCGAAGCGCAGGTTCGGCATGAAGTCGGCGACCTTGCTGTCCCAGCGCAATGCGCCTTCGGACACCAGCATGCCGGTGAGCGTGCCGGCGAAGGATTTGGACAGCGATGCCAGACGGAACACGGTATGGGCATCGACCGGCTCGGCGGCGCGGACGTCGGTGATGCCGTAACCGCGCGCGGACAAGATCTGTCCGTTCTGCACGATCGCTACCGCAAGGCCGGGGATCCGCTGGTTGGCGACCAGTGCCTGGGCCATGAGTTCAAAGCGGCGTACATCGAAGCCCACGCCCAGCGGCTGGACCTGAGCGGGTGGCGGGGCATAGGCGAGACCGTGGTCGACGACCGGCGCGCGCTGTGCGGTGTTGACGAAGGTGCGCGGTGGCACGGGCGTGCCCGCCGTGGTGCGCGCGGCCGAAGGCGATTGCCACTGCACCGGTGTCTGCGCAGCGGATCCCAGGGTCAGTGTCAGCAATGTGGCAAGAAGGGTCGGGCGCATCAGGCTGCGAAAACCGCGGTGTCGGCTTTCCATCGGTCATCCCCCTTCGTATGCTGCGGCTTCGTGCCGTCTCGTTGCCCGGATACTAAACCCAGTGATCCGGTCTTTGCATGAACAAGGGGAGGTTCCATGTCTAGTTTCTTGATCCTGCTCGCAATTGTGGTGGTAGTGGGCTTCCTGGTGGTGGGCGTCTACAACGGCCTGGTCCGGGCCCGGAATGCCTTCCGCAATGCCTTCGCCCAGATCGATGTGCAGCTGCAGCGCCGTTTCGACCTGATCCCGAACCTGGTGGAGACCGCCAAGGGCTACCTCTCCCATGAACGCGAGACCCTGGAAGCGGTGATCGCCGCCCGTGGCGCCGCGGTCTCCGGATTGGCAGCGGCCAAGGCCAACCCCGGCGATCCGGCGGCCATGGCCGAACTGGCCAACGCCCAGGGCGCGCTCAATGGGGCGCTCGGCCGACTGCTGGTGGTGGCCGAGGCCTACCCCGACCTCAAGGCCAACCAGAACATGATGCAGCTCACCGAGGAGCTGACCAGCACCGAGAACAAGGTCGCCTTCGCCCGCCAGGCCTACAACGATTCGGTCATGGCCTACAACAACAAGCGCGAAGTGTTCCCGTCCAGCGTGGTCGCCGGCATGTTCAACTTCGCACAGGCCGCGTTGCTGGAGATCCCGACCGACCAGCAGGCGGCGGTGCGCGCGGCGCCGAAGGTGGAGTTCTGAGAAGCCGGGATTTGGTAATCAGCATTCGGGATTCGCAGGACATTGCCCTGCATCCCGGGTGCCGTATTCCGAATGCCTGATCCCTGATCCCGAATCCCGCCCTTACATGAATTTCTTCGAACGCCAGGCCGAGGCACGGCGCACGTCGGTGCGCCTGGTGGTGCTTTTCGCGCTGGCGGTGGCCGGCATCATCGCCGCGGTGGACCTGGCCGTTGCCGTCGTGTGGGGCACCAATCCGGGCGCGCTGCTGCTTGGCGGCATCGTGACCGCCGCGATCATCGGCATTGGCTCGCTCTACCGCATCGCCAGCCTGCGTGGAGGCGGCGAGCCGGTGGCGCTGCAGATGGGTGGCGTGCCCGTGCCCGAGGACACCCGCGATTTCGGCCTGCGCCGGCTGCGCAACGTGGTGGAGGAAATCGCGATCGCCTCGGGTGTGCCGGTGCCGAAGATCTACGTGCTGGAACACGAAGCGGCGATCAATGCCTTCGCCGCCGGCTACTCGCCATCCGATGCGGTGGTCGCAGTGACCCGCGGTGCGCTCGAGCGGCTCAATCGCGACGAACTGCAGGGCGTCGTCGCGCACGAGTTCAGCCATATCCTCAACGGCGACATGCGGCTGAACATCCGCCTGATCGGCGTGCTGTTCGGCATCCTCATGCTCGGCATCATCGGCCGCAAGATCCTCCAGCACGGCCGGGTCGGCGGCCGCGGCAGGGGCGCGGGAGCGATCGTGATCGCCGCGCTGATCGCGACCGTGGTCGGCTACGTCGGGCTGTTCTTCGGGCGCATGATCAAGGCCGGGGTCAGCCGCAGCCGCGAAACCCTGGCCGACGCCTCGGCGGTGCAATTCACCCGGCAGACGCAAGGTCTGGCCGGCGCGCTGAAGAAGATCGGCGGGGTGAACGAAGGCTCGCGCCTGGCCGATCGCGGCAACGCCGAGGAAGTCAGCCACATGCTGTTCGGCGACGGCGTCGGCTTTGCCGGGTGGTTCGCCACCCATCCTCCGCTGCTCAAGCGCATCCAGGCGCTGGAACCGCAGTTCCGCAGCGAGCAACTCGAACGCCTGCGCGCGCAGTGGTACGCATCGCCGCCCGACGGGCTCGACGAGGACCTGCGCATGGGCCTGCGCGGGCATGCTGCCGGAGCGCTGCCGGATTCCTCGGCCCAGGTCAGCGTGACCCCGCCGATGGTGGTGGCCCAGGTCGCGCATCCGAACAGCGACGACTACCGGCGCGCGGATGCGATTGCCGCGGGCGTCCCCGAGGCGCTGCGTGGACTCGCGAGCCGTCGCGACACGGTGGTTCCGCTGCTGCTCGGCCTGCTGCTGGCGAACGAGGGCAGGGTGCAGGACAAACAGGTCGCTGAGATCCGCGCGCGCCTGGACGTGTCGCTGGCGCAATACGCGCTGGAGATCCACCAGCAGCTGACCGCAGACCTGCATCCGATGCTGCGCCTGCCGCTGGCGGCGATGGCGTTCCCGGTGCTGCGGATGCGGCCCCGCCCGGAGCTGGACACCTTCATGGACACGGTGTTCGCCTTGGTGCATGCCGACAACCAAGTCTCGCTGTTCGAATATTGCTTGGGACGGCTGCTGCAGGTGCAGGTGCGCGAATCGCTGGACCCCGGCCGGTACACGCGCTTCGGCCGGCGCAGGCTCAACGACGTGCGCAGCGAGCTGGCCACCCTGCTATGCGTGGTGGCGCAGTCGGGTCACGACGGGGCCGACGCCGCCCGCCACGCCTATCTCGCCGGCATGCAGCGCGTACTGCCCAGCGATCATCTTCCGTACCAGCCGCGCCGCGAAGGCGTACTGGCATTGGACGCGGTGTGGGAACCACTGGATGCGCTCGATCCACTGGCCAAGCAGGCGCTGGTGGAAGGCCTGGTCGCAACCATCGGCCACGACGGCCGCGTTTCCATCGCCGAAGCCGAGCTGCTGCGCACCGTCTGTGGCGCGCTGCATTGCCCGCTGCCGCCGATGCTGGAGCGGACATAGCGACTGCGGGCAATGTACCGCTCCGGTGGACTAAGGGCGCTTCGCCGTCGAGTGGCCGAGCACGATGTCGACCTGATGCTCGCGCAGGTCGTCGACGAGCGCGATCTCGCCGAATGCGCATTCCTGCCCATCGAGGATGACCTGTGTCGCAGCCGCGTCGCGATCGCGGCGCACGTCGATCCGGTATGTGGTGTCCCCGTATCGGTACTGCATCCGGTAACCCGAGCACTCTGCGGGCAGACATGGTGCGATGCGCAGGAGATGGCCGGTCCGCTGCAGGCCGAGCAGGGATTCGACGACCAGGCGATACATCCATCCTGCCGACCCGGTGTACCAGGTCCAGCCGCCGCGCCCGACATGCGGCGCGACCGCATAGACGTCGGCCGCGACCACGTAGGGCTCCACCTTGTAGGTGGCGACTGCATCGGCATCCGCCGCGTGGTTGACCGGATTGATCATGCGCAGCAGCTCCCAGGCCTTGTCGCCATCGCCGATGCGCGCGAATGCCATGACGGCCCAGATGGCAGCATGGGTGTACTGGCCGCCGTTCTCGCGGACGCCGGGAAGGTAGCCGCGGATGTAGCCCGGGTCCTGCGCGGTCTTGTCGAAGGGCGGATCGAGCAACTGGATCAGACCAGCCTCGCGGCGCACCAGCCGCTGGTCCAGCGAGGCCAGGGCCTGGCGCGTGCGCTGCGGATCCCCGGCACCCGAAAGCACCGACCAGCTCTGGGCAATCGAATCGATGTTGCATTCGTCGCTTTCGCTCGACCCCAGCGGCGCACCGTTGTCGAACCATCCGCGCCGGTACCAGGCGCCATCCCATGCGTGGGCTTCAAGGTTGCTGCGCAGCGCGTCCGCGGCATCCTCGCAGGTCTCTGCGAACACGATCTCGCCGCGCGCGCGCGCCAGCGGCGCGAACCGGTTGAGGACCTCGAACAGGAAGAAGCCCAGCCACACGCTTTCCCCGCGCCCGCCCTCTCCGACCCGGTTCATGCCGTCGTTCCAGTCCCCGGTGGCGATCAGCGGCAGACCCCGCTCGCCCAACCGCGACATGCCGCGCTGCAGCGCGCGGACGCAGTGCCGGTACAGACTTTCGCGCAGCGCCGAGCGGGTGGGAAGGTCGTAATAGGACTCCTCGTCGGCCGCGACCGGCCGCCCCTCGATGTACGGCACGCGCTGATCCAGCACGCCGGCATCGCCGGTCACCTCGACATAGCGCGCCGCCGCCAGCGGCAGCCACAGAAAATCGTCCGAGCACCGCGTGCGCACGCCGCGGTCGAGCGGCGGATGCCACCAGTGCAGCACGTCGCCCTCGGGGAACTGGTGCGCCGCGGCGAGCAGCAGGTGCTCGCGCGCACGCGTCGGCTGCGCGTGCACCATGGCCATGGTGTCCTGCAGCTGGTCGCGGAAGCCGAAGGCGCCGCCCGACTGGTAGTAGCCGCTCCGCGCCAGGTAGCGGCACGCGATGGTCTGATAGAGCAGCCATCCGTTGGCGAGAACGTCGACCGCCGGGTCGGAGGTCTGCACCTGCACGGTGCCCAGGGTGCGTGTCCAGTGCAGGCGCACTGCGTCGAGCGCATCGTGCGCCGCCTCGCTACCGCGGCATCGCTTCGCGAGGGCGACGGCGTCGCCCCAATCCCGTCCCACCCCGAGCCGGAACACCGTTTCGAACGACTGCTCCGGGTCCAGGTCGACCGGCAGCTGGATCGCCGCGCACGGATCCAGACCGGGCCCGGTGCGGTTCGACAGCCGTTCGCGCAACAAGGCGGCCGGCGCCCGCAGCGTGCCGTTGCGGCCGAGGAACTCGGTCCGATCCCCGGTGAAGCTGCGCGCTCGCTGATGCACGTCGGCGTCCAGGAACGCCACGCGCTGCCCGAACTCGGCGTTGTAGGTATTGCGCGCGGTCAGCAGGTCGCTGTCGCCATCCACCTCGGTGATCAGGTACATGTGCGTGCGTCCATACAGATCGCCCAGGACCCATTCCACGTAAGCGGTGGCGGAGATCCGGCGCGGGCGCCCGGACCGGTTGCGCAGCTTGAGCACGCTGTATTTCACCGGTTCCTTCAGATCCACGTAGATCCACAGCTCGCTTTCGATGCCGTCTTCGACGTGTTCATAGACGCTGTAGCCGAAACCATGGCGGGTCCGGTACGCGCCGCTACCGCGCGCCGGGAGCGGCATCGGCGACCAGACGCGTCCGGTGTCCTCGTCGCGCAGATAGAACGCCTCACCTGAAGTGTCGCCGATCGGGTCGTTGTGCCAGGGCGTGAGACGGAACTCGTGCGCATTCTCGGACCAGGTATAGCCCGGTGTGCTGTCGCTGAGCACGCAGCCGAACTGCGCGTTCGCCAATACGTTGGACCAGGGTGCCGGAGTCGACTCGCCCGGCTCGTTGCGGATGATGTACTCGCGTCCGTTCGCGGAGAAGCCGCCCAGACCGTTGTCCAGGATCAGTTCGGCCGCGGCATGCTCGAACGGCCATGGATCTGCGTCGGCAACGTCAGGCACAGACGTGCGCGATCCGGCATTCGGGTCGACATGCGGCTCGGGCTGTGCAGCGAGGTCGTCCGGCGGCAGCGCTGTCGGCGCTGCGGCAGCGGAGAGCAGGGGCGGCAGCGCAGCCGGAGGGGATCGGCGCCCGACCTGTTCCGTCAGACTCCCGTTGTTGTCGGCGATGACCACCCTCGCCACTGATTGCAGCAGGATCCGGTCCTCCTGCGAGAGCTGCTGCGCCTGGCGCACGAAGATGCCACCCGGGCGGTCGATGACGTGCGCTTCCACCCCTGCGGCCACCAGTCCCATGATCTGGTCCTGCAGATGCTGGCGGTAGCCGGCGTGGTCTTCGTTCCAGATCACGAGGTCGACGGGCAGACCCTTGAGCCGCCAGTACGCATGCGCCTGGACCATCTGCCGGACCAGACCGATATTGGCGGCATCGGTAATGCGGACCAGCGCGATCGGGTGATCGCCGGAGATCGACTGTCCCCAAAGTCCCGACTGGCCGCGCCGGTTCTGCAGCAGCACCGTCGGCTCCGCGCGCAGCGCGGGATGCGAGAACAACATCATCCCGGCGAGGCGTTCGTACAGCTGCGCATCCGCCTCGCTCGCGTCGATCTGGCGACGCACCACCTGGTTGTGGGTCCATGCGAGGTCGAACACGCGGTCGGCGAGCCTGCGGTCGCGATACTTGTCGATCAGTTCGTCGCAGTCCGTGCGCGAATCGCCAACGCCCGTCACCATGTCGATGATCGCGGTCTGCCCCGGACCCAGGGTGATGCGGCAGCGAGCGGCGACGATCGGGTCGAGCACCGAACCTTCGGAGTTGGACAGCTGCGCTTCGCGCACCAGCGCATCCGGTTCACGCAAGGTGTTGCCACGACCGATGAAGCGCGCGCGGTCGGTTTCGTAGGAGATCGCGTCGATGTCGGCGCCGTGTACGGCCACGAGGTGGAACATCCATGGCACGGCATCGTCATGCGCGCGCGGCCGGCGCGTGCATACGATGGCCTGCTTGGCCGGCACCAGCGCGGTCTGCACGAAGAGGTTGCTGAAGGCGGGGTGCAGCTCGTCGGAGAGCGCGGATGCCAGCACGACTTCGGCATACGTAGTGACCTCGATGGTACGCGCGATCCGGCTGCGATTGGAGATGTGCAGCCTGCGCAGCTCGATCTCGTCCTCGGGCGAAACCGCGATTTCCAGATGCGATTCGTAGCCGCGGTGGCGGCCGCGGAATTCGGCTTTGGCATCCGAGAAGATCGCCTCGTATCCGGGCACGACCATGCCGATGGGTTGCAGCGCGGTCGACCAGAATTCGCCGCTGTCCACGTCGCGCAGGAAGCAGAACTGGCCCCATGCGTCGCGGGTGCCATCTTCGCGCCAGCGCGTGACCGCCATGTCGCCACGGCGGCTGTATCCGCCGCCGGCATTGGTCAGCATCACGTGGTAGCGGCCGTTGGACAGGATCTGTACGGCAGGTCGCACCGTGTCGGCGTTGCGGAAGACCCGCAACGGGGCGGTTTCGACCTCGCTGACCGGACCGGCGGTGGCGACTTCCGCCGAATGCGGATGGAACACGCCCGTGCGCGGGATGCGTTCCTGCAACAGCAGCAGGGTCGCGCGGAACTCCGGATCCTCCGCGAAGCGGCGCTGCATCGGCTGGTCGCGCAGCAGGTAGGCGAGGGCGAGCAACCCCATGCCCTGGTGATGGGCCATGTAGGAGCGCACCAGCGCGTAGCTCTGGCCGCGTGGCACGCGCGAGGGCGTGTAGTCGATCGCCTCGTACAGGCCGAGCCGTCCGCCGAACCCTTCCTGCCACAGCCGCTGCAGGTTCTGGCACGCCGCTTCGGGCGCCACCATCACCGCCATCATGCTGGCGTAGGGTGCGATCACCAGGTCCTGGGCGAGTCCACGCTTGAGTCCGAGCCCGGGCACGCCGAAAGCGCGGTACTGGTAGTTCATCCGCGCATCGACCAGGTTGTAGCCGGATTCGGAAATGCCCCACGGCACGTCGCGCTGGCGACCGTATTCCATCTGGCGTTCGACCGAATGCCGCGCCGTCTCGTCGAGCAGGGTGCCGGGATAGCTGGGCATCACCAGCTGCGGCATCAGGTACTCGAACATGGACCCGCTCCACGAAAGCAGGGTCGGCGCGCCGTCGACTTCGGTCAGCAGGCGTCCCAGCGCGAACCAGCTCTCCTGCGGCAGTTGCCCCTGCGCGATGGCGACGAAGTTGCCGAGGCGGGCCTCGGAGGCGAGCAGGTCGTAGTAGCCCGCGTCGAGGCGCTGTTCGTCCACGTTGTAGCCGATCGAGAGCAGGTGGCGCGTGACGTCGTACAGGAAGCGGTGGTCCATCTGCGCGCACTGGCCGGCCACGTGCGCCAGCCGCTCGAGTTCGCGGATGCGCGCGCGCGCAGGTGAGGCTTCCGGTCCGTCCAGGCGGGCGAGCTGTTGCAGGGTCGGGATGCCTGGGCCGAGACCTGCGGGAGGGTGTGGCGCCGGGTTCGCCAGCCATGGTGCCAGGTGCAGGACATCGGCACTGAACGCGGTGCATTGCGAGGCCAGGGCCTGTGCCCAGTACCACGCTTCTTCCTGGGCCGCGGGCATTGCCTCGGCGATCGCTTCGGCATGCGCCTGCAGCGCAGCCAGCGCCCGCATGACCTCATTGGCGCCTACCGGCCGCTGCAGGCACGCCGCCTCCAGTACCTGCGCGAATCCCGCGATGGCATCGTCTGGCGCTCCAGGCAGCGCCGTTTCGCGCACCAGCCCGAACGTGTCGGACAGGCCACGGAACACGTCGTGGCTGATCACCGGCGCTGTACGCATCGCCAGCAGTCCCTGGCGAAGGGTGAGCAGGTGGGCCGCGAGGTTGCCGCTGTCCACCGCCGAGACATAGCGCGGCGGCAATGGCGCGAGGGTCTGGGTGTCGTACCAGTTGAGGAAATGCCCGCGGTGACGCTGCAGCTTTTCCAGCGTGGCCAGCGCATTGGCGCTGCGCCGCATCGCCGCACCTGCGGGCAGGTAGCCGAAGTCGAATGCGGCCAGGTCGGCCAGCAGCGACAGGCCGATGTTGGTCGGCGACGTGCGCCGCGCCACCAGCAGGGTAGGGTGTTCCTGCACGTTGTCGGGCGGCAGCCAGTGGTCGTCCGCGGTGACATGGGTTTCGAAGAACGCCCACGTGCGGCGTGCCAGCCGACCGAGGAAACGCTGCTGCGCGTCGTCCAGCAATGCATGCGCGCGCGGGCGGGGCCGCCCGAGCCACCACATCAACGGCGGCGAGATCAGCCACAGCGCCAGGACCGGGGCGGCGACCCACAGGGCGTCCGGCCGCATCCATGCGAGCCAGCCTGCGACCGCCGAACCGAAGGCAGGCGCGAACCACATCGTCCGCAGCGATCCGGCCAGCGAATCGCCCAGCGTGCGCTCGACCTCGCTCGACGGACTCCACTGCAGCAGCCGGCGCCGAACGACTGCCATCCGCCACACCGTGCGCGCGATGGCATCCAGGCTGAAGAACGCCTCGTAGGGCAGGCAGGCGATGACCAGCGGGGCCGTCGCCACGTTGCGGCCAGCCGACCTCGCTGCGTGCCGCAGATGCGCTCCGAGCGGGATGTCGGCGGGATGGTTGGCCAGGTCGATCAGCGAGGCCAGCAGCGGTGGTACCAGCACGATCGCCAGCAGCCACGCCGTCCATGCCAGCGGATCGGCCGCGAAGGCCCAGCCAACGACCAGCAGCGTCGTCAGCGAAGCCGGCACCAGACTGCGTCGCAGGTTGTCGAAGATCTTGCCGCGCGAAAGCAGCGACAGCGGATTGCGCTCGCGGCGGCGGCCCGGCGCGCGGCCGGCAGCGACGTGCGCCCCGTCCGCATCCGCTGGACGCCGGAGCGGCACACTCGGCAGCAGCCACGGCAGCAGCTGCCAGTCGCCGCGGATCCACCGGTGGCGGCGCTTCACATCGACCGCATAGCGTGAGGGATAGTCCTCGTAGAGCTGTACGTCGCTCACCAGGCCCGCACGCGTGTAACAACCCTCGAGCAGGTCATGGCTGAGGATCCGGTTGTCCGGCATCCGGCCTTCCAGCGCATGCTCGAAGGCATCCACGTCGTAGATGCCCTTGCCGACGAACGAACCTTCGCCGAAGAGGTCCTGGTAGACGTCCGATACCGCGCGCGTGTAGGGATCGATGCCCGGCTCGCTACCGTACAGGCTGGCGTAGAGGGAACGGCGTTGGCCGCTCATGCTCACGCCGACGCGCGGCTGCAGGATGCCGTAACCGCGGGTGACGATGCGGCGGCGTTCGTCGAAGCGGGCACGGTTGAGGGGATGCGCCAGGGTGCCGACCAGTTCGCGCGCGACATCGCGCGGAAGCTGGGTGTCGGTATCCAGGGTGATCACGTAGCGCACGTTGCCGAGCACTTCGGTGTTGCCGGCGGTGCGCAGGAACAGGGGGTGTCCGTGTTGGTCGCGCCGCGATCCGCGCAGATATGCGTTGAGCGCCCCGAGCTTGCCGCGCTTGCGCTCGGATCCCATCCATACTCCTTCGCGCGGATTCCACTCGCGTGCGCGGTGGAACAGGAAGAACCGATCGCTGTGCTCCGGCGCGTAGCGTGTATTGAGCGAGGCGATACCCTGCTCGGCGGCGAGCAGCACCGCCGCGTCTTCGGGAAGGACTTCCGCGTCGGCATCGAAGAAGTCGCTGAGCAGGGCGAAGTGCAGGTTGTCGTCGCGATTGGCGAGGAAGCGCACCTCCAGGGCCTCGAGCAGCGCTTCGACGCCTTCGACGCTGCCGACCAGGGTGGGCACAGCGACCAGGGTGCGCATCTGCGCGGGGATGCCCGCGCTGAAGTCGAGCCGGGGCAATGCCCGAGGCGGCATGAACATCGTCGCAGCGCGGTTGACGAGCGCGACTGCCAGGTCGCTGTACGCCACCACCGCCAGTACCGCCACCAGCCACAGCCAGCCCGCGCCCAGCGCCGTAGGTGCCTGCGTGAACAGTCCCAGCGTGCACAGCGCCACGATCACAACGCCCGGTGCGATGTAGGCCAACAACGGCACGCGGCGCGCGGTGCGGCGGATTCTCGGCAACGCGCCGCGCAGGCCCAGGGCCTGCTCGATCGCCGGCCGGCCGTCGTCGATCAGGTAATAGCCCACATGTGCGGCCAGATCGTCCTTTCCGGCAAGGGCCGCGCGCGCCTGCGCGAATTCCACCACCTTTTCGGCTACCGCAATTTCGCTCAGTCCGCCCCGGCGCGCGATCCGCTCGACGATGTGCCGGTAGTGGTCGCGGGTGGCGAAATCCATTTCGCCGTGGGTGCCGGAAGGATCCTGGCGCAGCGTCTGTTCGACCACGCTCAGGGTTTCGACGAATTCACGCCAATCCATCGTCGCGAGGAACCGCAGGCTGCCGATGGTATTGCTCATCGACACCTGTGCCGCCGCCTGCTGCTGGTTTTCGCCCTGGACGAGCTGTTCGATGCTCTGGTCGAAATCGTCCAGCCACTGCTCCACCCAGGTGAGCGGCAACGCAAGCGCGGCGCTCTTGCCCTGCAGGCGGCGCGCGAACTCGGCGACGAACGAACTGGTGCGGGGCGGTTCGGAGCGCACCATGTCCGCAATCACCAGCACGAGCGATTTGGGATCGCTCTCCGCGGCCGCGGTCAACCGGTCCGCCCACAGGTCGGCCTGGTTGCGGTCGTGGCGATCGTCGATCAGGCGCACGGCGATCCGCCGCAGATTTTCGATCAGGGCGAGCCGCAGCATGATCGGCACCGCCCACAATTCGCCCAGGGTGAGCGGTGTCACCGTCTGGTAAGCGGTCAGGTAACGGCTCAGCCCGGGGGCATCGACCCGCCCATCGCCGTGGGAAATGGCATTGAGCGCGATGTCGTAGACGCGCGGCAGGCCGGACATGTTCTCGTTGGCAAGCTGCGGAAGTTCGCGGCTGTAACGGGGCGGCAAGTGCCGGCGCGCCATGCCGATCTGCTCTTCGATCAGATAGTAGTTGTCGAGCAGCCACTCACCTGCGGGCGTGAGGCTGCGGCCGGACTGCACCGCGCCGGTGAGCAGGCCCGAGGCACGGTCGAGCACCAGCGCGTTGTCGGCCAGCCGCGCCAGCAGCTGGTCGCGCGCGGTGTCCTCGCGCAGGCAGTGGGATTTGGCCAACGCACGGCCGTGCCGCTGCATCTGCTCGGCGCTGAACAGCTGGGAGCGCAGCGGGGGTTCCTGACGATCCCCCTCCTCGGGCAGCGTCAGCCGCCTCAGGAACCGGCGCAGGCCACGCGTCAGGGAAAGCGGCATCAGGGTGGTCGGCAGGATCGGACCCTGGATGGTAGTGGACGCGCGCGCTCGTCCGGTGAAGCCGCCTGGTTGGGGTCACGAGAGCAGACGTCTCGTGAGATCACCCAATGCCATCGAACTCGATGTCCACAGCCTGAAACACGCATGTCGGGGCTGCCAACGCCAGGCGGTGTGCGCCCGGAGCGGCGCAGGATGCGGGTTTTTGGACAGTTGCGAGGCCGTGCTGGCGAAGTGCTCCGTGAGCAGGTGGCCCAACGGGATCGACAGGGAGTGGACGGTCACCCGATATGGGATGACGTACGAAGTCGCGTCAGTCTTTCGCAAAAATGCCCGGTGTCGAGCGCAGTGGGTTACGGAATGCCGAGCTCCGCGCGGCTTGGCGCATAAACGAAACCGCCCGGCTTGCGCCGGGCGGTCGTTCATCGAGCGGTCCCACTCAGGGCGTGTTGGCGAGCGCGGCTTCCGCAGTGAGGATGCCGGCACCGGTGGCATCGGCGCCCCAGCAGGTCTGCGTGGCCGGTCCCGATGGCTGGGAAAGCATCGCGCAGCCGGCAGGCAGCGCGATCGCCGACGCCTCCATCAGGCCTTCGACGTCGGATTGCACCAGGTCGGGCGATTTCTGCAGCATCAGCGCGGCGATGCCCGCCACGTGTGGCGCGGCCATCGAGGTGCCGCTGAGGTAGTAATACGACGTCTGGCCGCTGTTGACCTGATAGGGGCCGACGACCCACGAGCCCGGCGCGGCGACGTCCAGGTCCTGTCCGGTCTTGGCGCGGCTGGAGAAGCCGGCGATATGGAAATCGGAGGCCGTCGTGGGATCGGCGACATCGTCGGCGTTCCACCAGTTGCCCGGATTGCCGTCGCTGCCCGGCTTCCACTGCCCGTTCCAGCCACTGGCGGCGACCGAGATCACCGGCGCGTACGCGCCCGGATAGCCCATGCCCGCGGTGCCGGAGTTGCCGGCGGAGGCAACGATCACCACGCCCTTGCCGATGGCATAGTCGATCGCGGCCTTCTCCACCGCATCCAGGCGCGAACCGCCCAAGCTCATGTTGATCACCACCGGCCATTGGCCCAGTGCGCCGTCGGCTTTCAGGTCGGCGACATAGACGATGCCTCGCGCGATGACCGACGACCAGCCCGACCCATTCTGGTTGAGCACCTTGACCGGGATCACGCGTGCGCCCGGTGCCACGCCGTTGACGCTGGTGCCGCCGAGGTTGTAGCCCAGGATGCTGCTGGTGACATGGGTGCCGTGCGAGTTCTGGTCGTGTTCCCATTTGTTGGTGGGGTCGGACACGTTGCCCGCCTCGCCGCCGCCGCCGCCAAAGGCCTTGGCGAATTCGGTGGCGATGCGTTGCTGCGGGAAGTACTGGCGCCAGCTGTCGAGCAGGCCGGTATCCAGGACCGCAACGTAGACGCCGCTGCCGTCGTAGGGCGTCACGCGGCCGGCAACGCCGCGGTTGGTGACGTCGACCGCATCCAGGTCCCAGGTATTGATGCCATTGCTGAAATTGGTTGCCGAGACCGTGTCCACCGGCGCACCGTTGCGCACGGCGTCCGGACTGGCGGCGACGACGAACGGAAGCGTGCGGATGGTTGCCAGGCCCGCTTCGGTTGTGCGCACGGTCACCGCATCGATCTCGACCACGACATCACGCACGGTGCCGTAGCTGCCGAGCTTGGCGAGGATCGCAGGCGTGGCATCGGTATTGAGCAGCACGTTCACGCCGATCTGCTTGTTGCTGGCGGCGTGGGCGCCGAAGGAAAGTGCGGACAACAGGGAGAAGCTCAGGATGGATCGGATCACGGCATAAGCCTCATGGCGGAGAGCGGGGAGCCGATTTTGCGCCAGATTAGTCACAGGAAAACGGTTCTCGACCAAGCGCCATAAAGGTTCGTGATCAGCCGCTCCGTATTCAGTTTCGCTGGCTGCAAGCGGGAACGATCGGCGGCCATTCGCCTCGCTGAACCGGTCAGGATGGGTTGCGGATCAGGTGTGCGGCGCGCTCGGCGATCATGATCGTGGGAGCATTGGTGTTGCCACCGATCAGGGTCGGCATCACCGAGGCGTCAACTACGCGCAGGCCTTCCACGCCGCGTACCCGCAGTTGCGGGTCGACGACCGACTCATCATCGCCGCCCATGCGGCAGCTGCCGACCGGGTGATACACAGTTTCGGCCTTGGCGCGGATGAACTCGACCAGCTCGTCGTCGCTCAGATCGTTGCGGGCGGGGAAGATCGGCGCGCCGCGGTACGGATCGAAGGCCTTCTGTGCGAATATCTCGCGCGAGACCTTGGCGCATTCGACCATCATCCGCAGGTCGAAGCCTTCCGCATCGCTGAGGTAGTTGGCCTCGATCCGGGGCCTGTCGCTGCCCCGGTTGCTGACCAGGGAGATGCGCCCGCGGCTGCGCGGCCGCAGGAAGCAGGCGTGCAGGGTGTAGCCGTCGCCGCGCAGGCGGTGGCGGCCGTGGTCGTCGAGCATCGCCGGTACGAAATGGAACTGGATGTCGGCGCGCTGGTCCGGCGCCAGGCGCGAGCGCACGAAGCCACCGGCCTCGGCGATGTTGCTGGTCCCCGGGCCGCGGCGGCCGCGCAGGTAGTAGTCGAACGCGATCTTCAGGTCGCTGACGCGGTCGTAGCTCACGCCGCGCGCGCAGTGCTGCAGGGTGCAGATGTCGAGGTGGTCCTGCAGGTTGCGGCCCACGTTGGGCGAAGCTGCGATCACGGGGATCCGGTGGCGGGCGAGTTCGTCGGTAGGGCCGATGCCCGAGAGCATCAGCAGTTGCGGCGAGTTGATCGCGCCCCCGCAGGCGATCACTTCCCGCACGGCTTCCTGGTGGAAGGCCTGGCCGAGCATCGAATAGGTCACGCCGTTGGCGCGGCGGCCGTTCTCGAAGGTGATGCGGTTGACCAGTGCACCGGTGTGGACGGTCAGATTGGGCCGCTGCCTGACCTCGGGACCGAGGTAGGCGGTCGCAGCCGAACAGCGCGCGCCGTCGCGCTGGGTGACCTGGTACAGGCCGACACCGTGCTGCCGGGGTCCGTTGAAGTCGGCATTGTGCGCGGAGCCCGCCTGTGTTCCCGCCTCGATGAAGGCATGGGAGAGCGGGTTGACGTAGCGCAGGTCGGACACCGTGAGCGGACCTTCGCCGCCATGCAGCGCATCGAATTCACGCTCATCCTGAGCCTGTCGAAGGACGCGCTGGTTGCCTTCGCTGCGCTTGAACCATGGCAGTACGCTTTCCCAGTCCCAGCCGTCGGCACCCTGGGCGGCCCATTCGTCGTAATCCTGCGGCACGCCACGGATGTAGCACATGGCGTTGATCGAACTCGAACCGCCCAGCACCTTGCCCCGTGGCCACCACAGGGTACGGTTGTCCAGCTGGGGCTCGGGCGCGGTGTGGTAATCCCAGTTCACGCCCTTCTTGCCGACCAGCTTGGCCAGGCCGGCAGGCATGTGGATAAAGGGGTGGCGGTCGCGCGGGCCGGCTTCGAGCAGCAGCACCTTGCAGTCGGGGTCTTCGGACAGGCGGTTGGCGAGCACGCAGCCGGCCGAGCCGGCGCCGATGATGATGTAGTCGAAAGCCACTGCTGACCTGTTCCGGAAGCGCCGTCGGGCGAAGGTAGGCGGCGAGGGTAGAGCAAATGCTCCGGCGCGGAGGCAGCGCGCTTCCTGGATGGGGCGGTGAGCAGCGAACGGCGCCGGGCATCGTGCGCGTCATGGCGACGGACATCCCGATCGGCTACCGTGCCCGCTGCACATGAGGCGGGCACGGCATGGAACCATCGACCGGAAAACGGGTGCAGGGTGGCGAATGGCGCGCTGCGAGCTGGTCGTTCCTGGCCTTCTTCTGCGTGCTGGCCGCCTATTACATGCTGCGCCCGGTGCGCGAGCAGCTCTCCGCCGCGGTGGGTTCCACCCAATTGCCCTGGTTCTTCGCCGCCTCGTTTGCCGCCATGCTGGTGCTCACGCCGCTATTCGCCTGGCTGGTGTCGCGCTTTCCGCGGCGGATCGTAGTGCCGCTGGTCTATCTGTTCTTCATCGGCTGCCTGGTCAGCTTCCTGCCGCTGTTCGCCAACGCCGATGTGCTCAGCCCGCGCACCCTGGGGATCGTGTTCTTCGTCTGGCTGAGCGTGTTCAACCTGTTCGTGGTCTCGGTGTTCTGGAGCTTCATGGCGGACATCTGGAACGCCGAACAGGCGCGCCGCCTGTTCCCGCTGATCGGCATCGGCGGCGTAGCCGGGGCGATCGCCGGGCCCTTGCTCACCCGCGGCCTGGTGGAAATGATCGGCGTTTCGGCGCTGCTGCTGGTGTCGGCCAGTCTGCTGGGCGTGGCGCTGGCCTGCGTACTGGTGCTGGGGCGGTGGGTGCAGCGACACGGCGCCAAGGGCGAGCAGGCACAGCAGGGTACGCCGCTCGGCGGCGGCATGTTCGACGGGCTCAAGCAGATCTTCGCCGACCCGTTCATGCGCGCCATGGCAGTGCTGATGGTCCTGGGCGATGCGATCGGCACGGTGGCTTACGTGCTGATCGCCGATTACTCGGGGGCCACGTTCGACAATGCGGTGGACCGTACCCGCTTCGCCGCGACCATCGATCTGGCCACCAATGGCCTGCAGATCGTGGTCCAGCTCACCCTGACCCGCTGGATGCTGATGCGCTATGGCGCCGGTCCGGTGATCGCCACCTGGGCCGCGGCAGGGATCGCTGCCTGCCTGGCAATGGCGCTGTCCGCAGATCCGCATGCACAGGCCATTGTGGTGCCCTTCGTCGGCGCCTTCCCCTGGGTGGCATTGGTCATGATCGTCACCCGCGGCCTGGCCTACGGCATGGTCATGCCCGCCCGCGAGAGCCTGTACACCCGGGTGCCGCGTGAGCTGCGCTACAAGGGCAAGAACGCGGTGGATACCGCCGTGTGGCGTGCGGGCGACGTGGTCTGCGCGCTGTCGATCAATGCACTGCGCGCGCTGGGGGTGACGGTAGGCGGCTTCGGCGTGGTGGGGGCGATGGCGCTTGCCGCAGCCGGGGTGGTCGGCGTCCGCCTGGCGCGCAGGGTCGAGGGGCGCACCGCGCCCGGTGGCGGGACAGCGGCCGTCGCGTGATCGGCTGGCGGCGCGTGCGCCTGGGGCAGCCCGGGTGCGGACGCGCTGGCAGACGCGGTGACCGGTCTGGCGGGTCGCGGTTCCGTGGTGGAACCGGCGCGCCTGGGTCGTAGCGGAATGTGGGAGCAGGTGGGCGATCGCAGGCATGGCGTCCCCGGGGCACGCGGTTAAACCTTGCGGGGTCTCTCCGCATCACAAGGACTATGCTGACTCTCGCCGTGACCACCTGGCCCGCCGACACCGACGCCCCGCAGGGCGCCGACGATCCCGACAACGCCCTGGCCCGGCTGGCCTCTGCAGGCGACATGTCTGCCTTCGAAGCGCTGTACCGGCGTCATACCGGTCGCGTGCATGGCGTCATCGCGCGCTTGGTGGGCGGCGCCAGCGCACGGGCCGAGGATCTCACCCAGGAAGCCTTCGTGCGCGCCTGGCAGGCGCTGCCGGGCTATCGGTTCGAAAGCCGCTTCTCCACCTGGCTGCACAAGCTGGCGGTGAACACCGCGCTCATGGAACTGCGTTCGCGCCGCAGCCGGCCGCAGCAGGACGATGGCGAGGATGTCTTCGACGCCCTCGGCAGCGCCGACTCGGCCGGCCATGCCACCGCGCTGGGCCTGGACCTGGAGCGCGCCGTCGCCACGTTGCCGCCGCGCGCCCGCGCGGTGCTGGTGCTGCACGACGTGGAAGGCTGGAAGCACGAGGAAATCGCCAACGAGCTCGGCATGGCGGTCGGCAGTTCCAAGGCACAGCTGCATCGCGCGCGCGGCCTGCTGCGCGCCAGACTGGAAGCACACGCATGAACACCAATCACAACGACCAGGAACTCCTGTGGCAGCTGCGCGGCCTGCGCCGCGAGACCATGCCCACGAACGATCTGTGGCCCGGCATCGCCGCGCGCATCGCGCAGCACGGCAGGCCATCCGGCGATGCCGGCAACGTGGTGCCGCTGCGCCGCCGCGGCGCGCGACTGGCGCCGTTTGCGCTGGCCGCCTCGCTGGTGCTGGCAGTCGGCGTGGCCTGGCAGCAGCGTCCGGATTTCGGCGCCCGACAAGTCGACCCGACCGGTCGCCTGATCCACCGGGAAGCCGATGCGCTCACCCGCGAATACGATGCCGCACTGCGAGAGCTGCAGGCCGCCGGCACGCCGTCCGCGCCGGCTGGCAACGCCTTGCAGCAGCTCGACCAGAGTGCCGCGCAGATCCGCACCGCGTTGACGCGCGATCCCGATGCGCGCTTCCTGCTCGACCAGCTGCGCCGCACCTACGAAAAACGCCTGGAACTCACCCAGCGCGCCACCTTGAGTTGACGCGCCTTGAGCGCCGACCCGCCCGATTTCCGGAGAACCGACATGATCCGCTTCCACCTGCTCGCCATGGCCCTGCTGGCCGGCATTGCCGCCCCGGCCTTCGCGGTCACGCCCATCAACCAGACCCGGCCGCTGGATGCGCGTGGCAAGGTCGAGATCGAAAACGTCAAAGGCCGCATCGAGGTGCATGCCTGGAACCGCAACGAGGTGCAGGTGACCGGCACGCTCGGTGACGGCGTGGAGAAGCTCGAGATCGACGGCGATCGCGGCAACCTGCGGGTCAAGGCCAAGTATCCCGAGCGCGGCGGCTGGGGCCGCAACGACCGGACCGGCCCGACCACGCTGATCCTGCAGGTTCCGCTACAGGCATCGCTCGACATCGAATCGGTCGCGGCTGACGTGCATGTCGACGGCGTGGCCCCGCCGCAGCTGGATATCCAGAGCGTCAGCGGCGACATCGTGTTCGCCGGCGCGCCTGGTGCTGCCGACATCGACAGCGTCAGCGGCAACCAGACCCTGACGCTTAATTCGGACGGGGACGTCAGCAGCGAGAGCGTGAGCGGCGATGTCACGTTGCGCGGCCGCCTCAAGGGCGCCCTGGATCTTGAGACCGTTTCGGGCAACGTCGAGGTGGACAGTCGCGGCGAAGCGGTGCGTCGCCTCTCGGCCAGCAGCGTGTCCGGCGACATCGGTGCGCGGGTCGGCCTGGCCAATGGCGGCGAGATTCGCGGCGAAACCGTCAGCGGAAACTTCAGCCTGCACATGCCGCGCGCGCTGTCCGCCGAAGTCGAGGTCGAAAGCTTCAGCGGCAGTCTCAAGGCGCCCGGCGCAAAGGTCGACAAGGAAGAGTTCGGCCCCGGGTCCAGCCTGCGGACCCGCTACGGCAGCGGCGCCGGCGAGATCCGGGTGGAAACCTTCTCAGGCGATTTCACCCTTTCCCTGGACTGAGCGCCGGGAAAATGCCTGTCCATGTGCCCGCCGCGTACACTCGCGGCGGGCCTTCGCGTTCTGGGGAATCCATGTCAGTCGTCGCCACCGTGCTGACCCTGCTGGTCGCGCTGCTGCACCTGTACTTCCTGGTCCTGGAAATGTTCCTGTGGACTCGGCCGCTGGGATTGAAGACTTTCCGCAATACACGCGAGAAGGCGGAAGCCACCCGCGTGCTTGCGGCCAACCAGGGGCTCTACAACGGTTTTCTCGCGGTGGGTCTGCTGTACGGGATCGCGACCGGCGCGCGCGAGTTCGTGCTGTTCTTCCTGGCCTGCGTCCTGGTCGCCGGTGTTTACGGCGCGATGACCGTGAACCGGCGGATCTTCTTCGTGCAGGGGTTGCCTGCACTGTTGGCGATTGCGGCCTGGCAAATCGTGTAGCGTCCACGCAGGCCGGACGATCGCGATGCGCGCATGGCGCGGCTATCTGGCGCCGGGCGACGGCTTCGGCGATACCCACATCGCGATGCGAGCCTGGAACACGGCCTCGCCCTGGGTATTGGTCACGTCCACCCGCACCGGTAGCGCATAGCCGATTTCCGATGCAGTCGGAGCAAACTCCGGCGTGGCGACCGCACGCATCGTTCCCATCGCTTTCTTCAGATATTCGACCGTCATCCCTTTCGGGATCCAGCGCATCGAAGCCGGAAGGCTGACTTCCGTCGTCAAACCGCCGATGAACTCGGCCAGGTTGCACAACGCGATCGCGTGCACGCTGCCGATATGGTTGGTCACACGGCGTCGGTGCCGCAGCGTCGCCACGCCGCAACCGGGTTCGAGCGATTCGATGCGCGGGGCGATGGTGGCGAAGTAGGGCGCCTTCAGGCAGATTAGGCGCGAGAACAGCCAGCGGCCGGCCGGATTGCGGGCAAGGCGGTTGTAGAGCGTCAGGACCGAAGCCGGCACTGGCGTTTCCCGCGCGATGGGCCGGGAATCAGGCTGCCGCCCGCGGCGCGCGCGCGCCTTCGCCGTACAGGTCGCGGTAGCCGGCCGAACGCAGTTCTTCCGTATCGAAGTCATCCACGGTGATCGCGTCCAGGGTGATCTCGCGCAGCTCTTCGAGCTGCTTGCGCTCATCGGCGGTGATCCAGCCTTCCTTCACTCCTTCGTCGAGCTGGGCGGTGAACTCCCAGGCCTCGATGTCGCTGTTCTTCAGCGCCTTGAGGAACTTGCGCTCGACCGGGTCGGCGAGGATGACCTTGGGCAGATAGCTGTTGATGCGGCCGGCGGGATTGTGCGCGGTCGGCGCGATGAACACGCCTTCGGCCAGGCGGTCGCGCGCGTCGCAGGGCGTCATCAGCAGCGAGGCGGCGCGATGGCCCAGGCGATCGCTGGGTGCTTGTGCGCGACGACCCCAGGGAAAGATCACCAGCCATAGCAGCCAGCCGACCGGACGGATCGGGAAGTTGCGCAGCGCGCCCGACAGGGCCGTTTCGATCTTGTTGACCGCGTCGTGGAAGGCCCAGGCCAGCAAAGGCTGGTCGCCCACGGGTGCGCCCTCGTCCTGGTAGCGCTTGAGCATGGCGCTGGCGATGTACAGCTGGCTGAGCACATCGCCCAGGCGCCCGGACAGCGATTCCTTGAACTTGAGCTTGCCGCCGAGCAGCAACATCGAGGTGTCGGCCATCACCGACAGCGCGGCCGAATAGCGGTTGAGCTTGCGGAAGAACCGGCGGGTGTAGTCGTCGCCGGGCGCGGCGCCGAGCTTGGAACTGGTCAAACCATACCACCAGCTGCGTACTGCGTTGCTGATCGCGTAACCGATATGGCCGAACAGGTTGCAGTCGAATTCGTCGATCCGCTGCTTTGGGTCGGCGAGTTGCGCGGCCTTCATCTCCTTGAGCACCCACGGGTGGCACAGGATCGCGCCCTGGCCGAAGATCATCAGGCTGCGGGTCATGATGTTGGCGCCTTCCACCGTGATCGCGATCGGCGAAGCCTGCCAGGCGCGCCCGGCGAAATTGCGCGGTCCCAGGATGATTCCCTTGCCGCCGAGGATGTCCATCATGTCCACGGCGACTTCGCGCCCCATCTGGGTGCAGTGGTATTTGGCGATGGTCGAGGGAACCGCCGGGTTCTCGCCGCGCGCCACGGCGGCCGCCGTTGCCTGCGACAGCGCGCTGATCGCGTAGGCCTTGCCGGCGATGCGTGCGAGCGCTTCCTCCACGCCCTCGAAGCGGCCCACGGACAGGCCGAACTGCTTGCGGATGCGCGCATAGGCGCCCACCACGACCGCGCCGATCTTGGAGCCGCCGCTGGCGGTCGAGGGCAGGGTGATCGAGCGCCCGATCGACAGGCATTCCATCAGCATCTGCCAGCCGTGGCCGGCCTTCTCGCGTCCGCCGATGAGCTGGCTGAGCGGAATGAAGATGCCCTTGCCACGGATCGGCCCGTTCTGGAACGGCGAGTTGAGCGGAAAGTGGCGGCGCCCGATGTCCAGGCCGGAAACATCACGCGGCACCAACGCCAGCGAAATGCCGATGTCGCGCTTGTCGCCAAGCAGCCCGTCCGGGTCGTACATTCGGAACGCCACGCCGATCAGCGTCGCTACCGGCGCCAGGGTGATGTAACGCTTGTTGAGCGTGAGCCGGAAGCCGAGCGTTTCCTCGCCGTTCCACACGCCCTTGCAGACGATGCCGTAGTCCGGGATCGACGTTGCATCCGAGCCGGCGAACGGCCCGGTCAGGGCGAAGCACGGGACCTCGCGCCCGTCCGCCAGGCGCGGCAGGTAGTGGCGCTTCTGTTCCTCGGTGCCGTAATGCATCAGTAGCTCGGCCGGCCCGAGTGAATTGGGCACGCCGACGGTGGAACTCACCACGGTCGAGATCGACGCGAGTTTCTGGATGACCTTGTGGTTCATCAGAGCCGAGAAGCCCAGGCCGCCGTATTCCTTCGGGATATTGAGTCCGAAGAACTTGTTGCGCTTCACGTAATCCCACAGTTCGGGCGGCAGGTCGGCGCGCACGTGGGTGATGTCCCAGTCATCGACCATGCGGCACAGCTCTTCGCACGGACCGTCCAGATAGGCCTGTTCCTCCGCCGTCAGTTGCGGCTTGGGTAGCGTGAGCAGCTTGTCCCAGTCGGGTTTGCCCGAGAACAGTTCGCCCTCGAAACCGACCGTGCCCGATTCCAGCGCGGTGCGCTCGGTATCCGACAAGGGCGGAAGCAGTCGGGTATAGAACTTGAGCAGCGGCGCGGTGATCATCGGCTTGCGCAGGAAAGGCAGCAGCAGCGGGATCGCGATCAGCGCGACGATGACCGCCGCCGCCAGCGTGGCGGTCGGATCCGCACCCAGGAACCAGCAGACGGTCAGCAGCAGCAAGGTCAGGGCTGCCCAGAGCCACAGGCGCAGGCGGTGATAAGCGGCGAACGCGCCGGCGAACAGGAAGGCCAGGAACGGGATCGCGACGCTCATTGGAAGCTCCGGCTGGCCGTGGCGCGGCCAGGAACACGTAGGAATGGACTATAGGCGGGGCGGCCCCTGCACCGGCAACCCGTACCATACGTAGCAGTATGGGCAGGCGCGCGCGCGCCTGTCAATCACGCGTTTGAATCGCGTTGCGCACCGCAACATACGGATTTGTAAGCGTTTTCAGTGACTTCGATACTGTAGGGGACACGGGCGTATGGTTACACTGGGTGCCATGACTGTTGCCGCTGCAACCAAAGCCGAGCGCCACGGCCGCCTGAGCGCAGAAGACTGGGCCCAGGCCGCCCTGGACCTGATCGCCGAGCAGGGTGTCGCTGCGGTCGCGGTCGAGCCGCTCGCGCGACGCCTGGGCGTGACCAAGGGAAGCTTCTATTGGCACTTTCCATCGCGCGATGCGCTGCTCCAGGCCGCGCTGGAACGCTGGGAGGCAGTCGAGCAGGAAATGGTGTTCGGCAAGCTCGAAGCCGTATCGGATCCGCGCGAACGCCTGCGCGCGCTGTTCCAGCTGGTCGCGCATGAATTCAAGTCGCACATCGTCTACAGCGAACTGCTCAAGGCGCTCGACCACCCGACCGTGAGTCCGGTGATCGGCCGGGTCTCCCAACGCCGCTTCGACTGGCTGGCCGCGTCGTTCCGCCAGGCTGGGCTGAGCCGCACCGACGCCCAACACCGCGCCCGCCTTGCATATGCGGCGTACGTCGGCTTCCTCCAGCTCAACATGCAGCTGCACCAGCAGCGCCTGCAGCATGACGAGTTCGAAGGCTACGTCGACCATGTCATGAGCACCCTGATTCCCAATGATGCGCCAGCGGATTCCGCGGCGCAGCCATGAGGTTCCCCGCATGAACGCGATCCGCAAACCTTCCTCACCGACCGCGCTGGAGACCTTGAACGCGTGGGTTGCGGAAGTGGCTGCCTTGACCCGGCCCGACCGCATCCACTGGTGCGACGGCACCCGGGCCGAATACGACAGCCTTGTCGCGCAGATGCAGGCCGACGACACCTTGCTGGCGCTCAACGCCGACACACATCCGGGTTGCTGGTTGCATCGCTCGGACCCGGACGACGTGGCACGCGTCGAGCATCTCACCTACGTCTGCACGCCCGAGCGCGAGGACGCCGGTCCCAACAACCATTGGATGGCGCCGGATTCGGCCCACGCCAAGATGGACGCGCTGTTCGACGGCTGCATGCGCGGGCGCACGATGTACGTGGTCCCGTACTGCATGGGACCGATCGACTCGCCGATCTCGCGCTGCGGCGTGGAGATCACCGATTCGCCCTACGTGGTGGCCAACATGCGGATCATGACCCGCATGGGCGATGCGGCGCTGGCGAGGATCGAGCGCGAGGGCGGCGCGTTCGTGAAGGGCCTGCACTCGATCGGCGAACTCGATCCGGAGCGCCGCTTCATCATGCATTTCCCGGAAGAGCTGACGATCAAGTCGTTTGGCTCGGGCTACGGCGGCAATGCCCTGCTCGGCAAGAAATGCCACGCCCTGCGCATCGCCTCGCACCAGGCGCGCAGCGAAGGCTGGCTGGCCGAGCACATGCTGATCGTCGGCATCGAGAACCCGCAGGGTGAAACCCACTACATCGCGGCCGCCTTCCCCAGCGCCTGCGGCAAGACCAACCTGGCGATGCTCATCCCGCCAGAGTCCTTCCGCGAGGCGGGCTGGAAGGTCTGGACCATCGGCGACGACATCTGCTGGATGCGGCCCGGTCCCGATGGCCGCTTGTACGCGATCAATCCGGAAGCGGGCTTTTTCGGCGTCGCGCCCGGAACCAGTGCGAACTCGAATCCCAATGCATTGACCACCATCGGCCGCGACACGATCTATACCAATGTCGCCGTAACCCACGACGAACAGCCGTGGTGGGAAGGGCTCGACGACCGGACCCCGGCGCAGGACTGGCGTGGCCGCGACTTCGACCCGGCCAACGGTCCGGCGGCGCATCCGAACTCGCGTTTCACGGTCAGCGCGGCGCAGTGCCCGAGCTATTCCCCGCGTGCCGAGGATCCGCAGGGCGTGCCGATTTCCGCGATCGTGTTCGGGGGCCGCCGCGCGTCGCTGGTGCCGCTAGTGTTCGAAGCGCGCGACTGGACCCACGGCGTGCTGGTCGGCGCGGCGATGGGTTCGGAAACCACCGCGGCGGCCACCGGCCAGGTGGGCGTGGTCCGCCGCGATCCAATGGCGATGAAGCCCTTCTGCGGCTACAACTTCGCCGACTACTTCGCCCACTGGCTCTCGTTCGACCAGCCGGCTGCGCGGTTGCCGAAGATCTTCCACGTCAACTGGTTCCGCAAGGGCAGCGACGGCAGGTTCCTGTGGCCGGGCTTCGGCGACAATCTGCGAGTGCTGGAATGGATCATCGGCCGCGTGCAGGGCCAGGCCGGTGGGCAGGAGGCGCCGATCGGCATCATGCCGCGTCCCTGCGATCTGAATCTTGACGGCATCGAGTTGTCCGACGAGGCCGAATCGAGTCTGTTCGGAATCGATCGGGCGAGTTGGGTCCGGGAGTTCGAGGCGATCAGCGCTGGCCTGGAGGAGTACGGCCCGCGCATGCCGGAGGCGTTGCGCGAAGAGGCGCGCCGCATCCAATCCGCGTTGGGGTGAGGCCGTCGGCAGACCGCATCGCCAGCGCGACGTCTATGCGCGTGAAGGGCGGGCGATGCGTTAATGCATCAGGGATGCGTGGCTGCGTCGCAGTTGTTCGAGTTTCGCCTGGTACATGTGGCCCTGGTCGCCGGCGACGTCACGTGCCCGCACCAGTGCGTCTGCGGCCCGCCGGGTGTCGCCCAGGTGCGCGTACGAACGCGCCAACCCGTAGTAAACGAAGTGATCCCTTGCCTTGAGCCTGATCGCGCGGCGGAAGTGCTCAACCGCAGCAGCATAGTTGTGGCTCTTCTCGTAGCTCAGCGCGAGGATGATCTGGTGGAAGGGATCCCTGCGCTGCACTTCATAGAGCCGCCGTTCGAATTCGGCCCGACGCCGATCGTCGCCCGCTTGACGGTACAGATTGACCAGGTTCGACAAAGCCGGCGCGTGCTTCTTGTTGCGTTCCAGAGCGGCCAGATAGGCACGCTCGGCTTCCTGCAGGGAACCCTCGCGCATGTGCAGGACGCCGAGATTGCTCCATGCGCCCACGAATTCGGGTTCCATCCGGATGGCCATGGCCATGTGCAGGCCCGCGGCCGGCAATTGTCCCTGGCCCATCAGCTCGGCGCCGCGATTGTTGTAGAAATGCGCAAGTGCGCGCTCATCGGAGATCGCCCGCTGGGTGCCGCGGATGCTCACCACGCTCCGGTCGATGTCGACGGTCTTGCGCGCGCGCCCGACCTTCACAGCGACGTTGACATGCCCGTTGCCATACAGCACGCCGTCACCCTGCCAAGCCAGCACGTGGTCGGTTTCCTGCACGTGGGCATCGATGCCAGCACGCCGCGCCAGCGCGACGAACATGAGCGAGAACGACAGGCAGTTGGCCTTGCGGTCGGTGAACGCCTCGCTGATGGTGCGGGTCCGGCTGCCATCGTATTCGAGGGCGAGGCCTTGCGGACCGAACAGCAGGTCCACAAGCTTGTCCAGCCGCCGCTCGTGCGAAGTGGTCGTCCGGATGACGCGTTCGCGCACCAGCGCCTCGAGTTCGGGCGGGATGGCCACGATGGTTGCGGGATCTGGGGGCGTTGCCGCCGCGGGCTGCTCGACCTGGGCCCACACGGGGGTCACCGTGGCCAGCGCCAGCAGCACGGCCACCATCGATAATCTGGACAGCTTCATAGGAACCAGCCTGCGCACCCTTTGGCGCGCGAATCAGGTGTGACTACGCCTACCCGGCAGGCGGATGCTGCTCCGGAATTTCCCGTCTTTCAAGGTCCACTTGGCACGTTTCTGCGCGGTCGTGGGGGCGGAAGCCATGATCGTTCCGGTGGCGGCGCGCATCCCACCGCGCGGCGATGGTGCACCGCACGAAGCGTGCTGTTGGGATGACGGACTCCAGGCGGCGGCCTGCGCATTGTGCGCTCTATGCGGCAACCATCGAATTATTCAGGAGAGGACGCAAGGCGCGCGTCAGAGGCGCTTTGCGCGCCTTCATTCCAACTCACGTACCAGCGCTGCCAGACACGCTGACAGCGCTGGTTAGCCTGCGTTTAAGCACCCATCCTTTCGACGGATCGGGATCGTCCTGTGTTCAGGGTGAAACCGCTCGCGCGGTTTCAGTTACAGGAGGATGTTTCTCCCGGCACACAGCTGGGATTCTGCGTGCTGCGGGTTGCCTCCTTCGCAGCCGCGGCGCGCGCATCGGATTGTTCCTTGGTCAGGCATTCGGTCGTATGCAGCCGGGTACCGGCGAGCTGACGACGCTTGCAGACCATCCGTGTGCGATCCTCACCCGAGGTGATGCCCGCGATGGTTTCCTGGGCGTTGTAGACGGTGACGCGTTCGGCCGAGTTTAGATCGTTGAGATTGTTGCGCCCAGAGACCAGTCGCTCGATCTCTCGTTCGGCTGCCTCAAGGCGGCGGATATCGTGAGAACTGATCTTGCCGTTCTTTCCCGATTTTGCGGCGGCGACCTTTTCGCGCTGGTTGGCCAGGTACCGCGCCGGATCCCCGATCTTCGCCACTTGTGCGTCGGCAGCCTGCTGCTGATCCACCGGAGAGGTGGAAGCAGATGCGCCGGCTTGCGACGCCATACCGATGGCCAAGGCCATGCCGACCCAGGCCACCTTCCAAGAAACTGCCTTCATGCCCCTGCTCCACATTGATTGGTTGGTTACGTGGAGAATAGTCCTCCTGCGGCCTTGGAGATTTCAAGTGCCTGGGGGCCTCTCCGAGGAGTTTCACCTCCGTTACAGTGATAAGAGGCCCGGTCCACCCCTTTCCGGTTCAGGCGCTCCGATTGTGCAGAGGCGCTCCAGGACAGCTCGGTCTCTATCGCAATCGGACCGGGACCTGCTTTTGCTCAGAGCCTCCTGCCTTCGAACTCCTTTTCTTAATCAGTGGTGCAGGGATTGCCTTCTCCCGGGACGCACAGCGGATTCTGAAGCGAGTGGGTTGCGTCGCGAGACTCTTTCTTGATCGCTTCCGCCGCGTCTCGGGTCATGCAGCGTTTCTTCTTGAACCGCGTGCCAGCCTGCGCCGTGTAGGTACACACGAGTTTGGTCAGTTGGACCTTGTCAACGATGCCGAGGATCGTCTCCTGTGCGTTGAACAGGTCCACCTTTTCTTGCGCACTGAGTTCGTTCAGATCCTCATGGCCTTGTATCAGCCGCTGGATGTCGTAGTCCGCCTTGTCGAGGGCCTGCTTGTGATCAGCGCGCAACTGGCCATACTTCCCGGTCTTTGCGTCTTCCAGCGCCTTGAGCGTGTGCGGAATCTGCTTGATCGGATCGGTGGGGGGTGCGGGCGCTGCCTCGCCAGCAATGGGAGCACGTTCCTCAGTGGTGTTGGCCGCGGCAACGCTGGAGACCAGCACACCAAGCGCAGCAGCGAGGACAGCGGGCGTGAACTTGACAATTGACGATTTCATGTGCATGCCTCCCATAGACCACCCGATCCTGCACCTGCCAAATGTCGATTGCAAGACCCGCCCGACTGTCTGGTTTGGCTGGCTTGGAGGCTGTCAGCCCGCGACCTTATGCTGATTCCCAGCGCTCAGCCCTGCCTCGGCCAATGCCCGGCGCAGCGGGTCCAGATGTGGGCCGTAATTGCGCCAGCGACCCGATGCCCGGCTGTGCAGGGGCTGCCGGATCTGCCAGTAGCTGGCGGTCTTGACCGTGTTGCCGAGGCGGTGGAAGTCCAGGCAGCGGTCGTCCCACGGCAGGTCGAGGAACCCCAGCAGGGCCTCCAGCGCCGGCCTCGGGTCGGCGACGAAAGCGTCGTAGTCGAAATCGAGGATGTCGCCCGGGTACAACGCCTGCCAGTGCGCCATCAGCCGGCGGTACTGGCCGAAATAATGGCCGATGTCGCTGAGGTCGCAGGCGTATCCGGCGATCTTCGGGTGCAGATGGTGGGCGAAGATCGAAAGGCCGTTGTCCAGGGGGTCGCGGGTAGTGTGGATAATTCGGGCGCTGGGAAACAGTCGCTTGATCAGCCCGATCAGCAGGAAATTGTCCGGACGCTTGTCGGTGATGAACGCATCGGCCGCCGCGAGTGGGAAAAGTTTGCGCAGGTGGGCCTGGTATCCGGCGGCCAGTTCCCGCACACGCTCAGCATCGAGCGTCGCCATGGTCTGGGGAAACGGTGCGAGCTGCACCGAAGCAAGCCGACGCAGCCAGTCAAGCTCGCCGCCGGCGGAGACCTGCGGATGTGCAGCCAGTACCTGCTCAATCAGGGTCGAACCCGACCGGAACATGCCGCAAATGAACAGCGGTTCGGGCCGGCCCAGATCGGCCGCCCCCGCCGCATCGGCCTTGGCGCCTGACGGGAACGCATCGATCAGCGCGTCGGTCAACCGCTCGACGTGGCCACGGTCGTGGCGCTGCCCGGCCTGGCGCACGAGCCACCGGTTGGCCTTGGCATAGGCGTCAAACGCAAGGTCGTAGACGCCGAGCCGGTCGTAGGAGTTTCCCAAGGCGAAGAGCAGGTTGGCGCGTACCGTCTTGTCGGGCTGCGACTCGGCAGCGTCGCGCACACGCTGCAGCAGGGGGTCGTTCAGGCTGGCCGGGGGGCGCATGTTCGCGATCCGCGCAAGGGCTTCCATCCGCAGCTGGTTGTTGTCCGGATCCGGTCCGTCGGGCTGCGCGAGCAGCGTCTCGTAGGTCTGCAGCGCCTGATCGCGCTGGCCGCGCTCCTCCTGCAGGTTGCCGAGGTTGAGCATGGCGGGAACATAGTGCGGGGCAAGCGCGAGCGCAGCGCGCAGTTCGCGCTCGGCATCATCGTCGCGACGGAAGTGATCGGAGAACAGCACCGCGCGGTTGAGGTGTACTTCCTCGGGACGCGAAATCACGCAGGTCAGTGCATGGCCGAACGCCTGCAGCGATTCCTCGTAGCGGCCTTCGCTCTTGAGCAGGTAACCGAGTTCGTACCAGACCTCACCATTCGCCGGGTCGGTGTCCAGTGCTTCGCGGAAACGTGCGATCGCCTCGGCGCCCCGCCCTTGCCGCTGCAGTTCTCGGGCCTGCTGCAGAAGACGCAGTTGCGCTGAGTCTGGCGTGCGGCTCTGCGAGACGGTCACGGGCGATGCACGAGCAGCTGCCAAGCCATGGGTTCGGTGCCGGCGTGCAGTTGCACCGCGCGTTCGATCTGGGTAAAGCCCAGGTCGGCCGCCGCCTGTTCAACGAGCCGCATGTCCGCGTCTGCGCGCGCGTGCGAGACCATGTCAGCGAGACGGCGCACGGAAGCGCGCAGCTCGGCTTCGGCGCGGTCCACCGCCAGTCCCGCCGCGTCCGGCTTGGCTTCGCGGCGTGCCGCCAGCAGCTTCTGGATGGCATCCAGGGCCACCGTCAGCACCCGGCCGCCGCCCTGCTGCTGCGCGACCTGCAGCCCGCGCTTGAGGGTACGGATCGCGTTGCGCACGTCGTTGGTCGCGCGCTCGGTGGTGTCCGGGATGATCTGGCTCATGGTCACCAGCTTGTGCAGCCGTCGGAACGCCTTGGTCTGGGCGAAGACCAGGTCCGCCTCGCGGTGGGACAGTCGGGCAGCGCGCAGCAGCGGTGAATCGGCATGGTGCAAGGTGAACTGCGCATCGCCGCCAGGCTTGAGCACGCGGTGGACTTCAGTCAGTGCCTTGCCGGTGTCGGTGAACTCGATCGCATGGTGGCCGCAGACTGCATCGAAACTCGCGTCCTCGAACGGAAGGCGCGCGAACGTGGCACCCGCATGGAAGACGATGCGCTCTGCAAGCGGTTGGCCGTGCTTCGACTGGTGGTCGGCCTCGGCGCCCGCGGGATCGATCGCGTCGATGCGCCAGTCCCGACCTGGAGCAGCCGCCAGTTCCGCGGCAATCAGCGCCGGCACGTGGTTGCCGATGCTCATGTCCAGGATCCGCGCAGCCGGGGGCAACGTGTTCAGGAATTCGATCCAGGCGAGGCGCACTTCGCCGGAATAGCCGCCGTCGCCAGGGGGCGGACGGCTGGCGTTGGAGGGCTGCTGTCCCTGGGCTGACGAATTCAAGTTTCAACCTGCCGGAGTCGCTGATGGAGTCGTTTAGTATAGGTCCTGAGATCTGCCAGCCAGGCACCGGCTGGCCAATGATGACTTGGGGAGTCGGAACGCCATGCTCGAGCAAATCCTGATCCGGCGAATTATCACCGGCCTTGCGCTGTTCCTCGCAGCGAGCGCCGCCGCCGCCGCTGCGGAACCCGACCAGTCGCACGCTTGTGCGACCGTGGCGGAGGCATCGGCGCGACTGGCCTGTTACGACAAGGCGTTCCCGCCGTCCAGTGGGGCCACCATACTGGCGGACATGGAAGCCAGGCGCCAGCAAGCGGTGGAGGACTTCGGTCTCAACCGCCAGCAGCGGGTCGAGCGCCTGCCAGAACAGCTGCGCGAGACCGAACCCGATCGCATTCAGGGCACCATCAAGGGCGTGCTCGTGCGTGCGACCGGTGAACGCGTGGTCACCCTCGAAAGCGGTCAGGTCTGGCTGCTGACCGAGGTCACCTCGCGCGGTCGCCTGAAAACAGGCGACCAGGTCACGCTGCGCGAAGCCGCCTTGGGCAGCTATATGCTGGTCACGTCGACAGGTGTCGCGCTGCGGGCCAAACGGCTGCGGTAGTACACAGCCGTGTCGCGCAGTCTCGACGGGCCGCTGGCCGGGGAACTGCACAGGGCATTCGGTCTGCTGCAGGCCGGACGTGCGAACGAGGCGCTCGAGATCGCGCGACGGCTGTCCGTCCGTGCTCCTCAGGCGCCAGATGCGCAGCAGTTGCTGGCAATGTGCCTCGCCAGCGGCGGTGATGTCGATGGCGCGAAGACCGCGTTCGACCATGCCCTGTGGCTGGCGCCGGGGCATCCCCTGATTCTGACCAACTACGCGGCGATGCTGCGCAAGAGTGGTCGCCACGCCGCCGCCCTGCCGCTGGCCGAGCAACTGGTGCAGCAGACGCCCGCGTCGGCAAAGGCATGGGCGGAGCTCGCATTCACCGCGCGGGGTGCCGGGATGACCGCGAGGGCCGTGGAAGCAGCGCAGCGCGCGGTCGAACTCCAGCCGGGATTGGTGCTGGCATGGCAGGCCCTCGGAGCCGCAGCGCGCGCAGATGGAGATATGGGGACTGCAGCCGTGGCATTTTCCAAGGTCCTGGAGCTGGACCCCGGGCAACACACGGCGTGGATCAATCTGGGGGCCGTGCAGCGCCTGTCCGGGCGTCCGGATCTCGCGCTGTCCAGTTACGACCAGGCGGTCCGGCAGGGTGTGGCGAGCCCGCAGCTTGACCATGCCAAGGTGGGGGCGTTGCTGGATGCGGGCAGGGTGGAAGACGCCAGGCAACTGGCGCAGCGGATCGTCGCCGCGCATCCGGAGTTCGTGCCCGCGCTGGCGACTCTGGCCGAGTTGGCTTGGGAACATCCACCATCGGACGCCGGCTCCGATACAGGCCGGTCGGTGTTTTGCGACGCCATCGCCAAGCGTCCAAGGGATCGCGACCTGGCGGCTGCCTACGTGCGTTTCCTGCTGTCGAGCGGGGATCCGGAAGAGGCATTGGAACAGGTGCTCGCAATGCGGGCGCAGGGCGAGAGCCCGCAACTGACCCTGCTGGAGGCGCATGCGTACGACGCCTTGGGCAGGACCATTGAAGCGGGTGCGAGGTATGCGGCGCTGCTAAGCGCGGACGGCGATACCTCGCCGACCTTGCTCAATGCCTACAGTCGCCACCTGCTGCGCGCCGGCGACTATGCGCGTGCGGCTGATATGGCGATGCGCGTGACGCGGATTGCGCCGCAGGATCAACAGGCCTGGGCATACCTCGCCACGGCCTGGCGGATGCTCGGAGACGAGCGCGAATTCTGGCTATGCGACTACGAACAGCTGATCGGCGTCGTCGAGATTGAGCCACCACCGGGGTTCGGTAACCGTCAGGCGTTCCTCGAGGCTCTGATCGAAGTGCTCGAACCCTTGCATCAGGCGCGTCGCGAACCGCTCGAGCAGAGCCTGCGCGGTGGCTCGCAGACGCCGGGACGCCTGTTCGGCCGCCCGGATCCAGTGATCGCCGCTGCGCGCAAGGTCCTCGTGCGTGGCGTCAGGCAGTGGCTGGCGAGCTTGCCGGCAGATGCCGCCCATCCATTCCTGCAGCGCAACTTGGGCAGCGTGCGCATCGGCGGTTCCTGGTCGGTGAAACTCTGGTCTGCCGGCAGCCACGCCAACCATATTCATTCGGAAGGCTGGATGAGTTCGGCCTTCTACGTTGCCCTGCCACCTTCGGTGCGGGATCAAGACGATGAAGGGCAGGCGGGAGCAATTCAGTTCGGGCAGCCTCCCGTTGAGCTGGGCCTTGAGGTACCGCCGCGCCGGGTGATCGCACCCCGGGTCGGACAGCTGGCCCTGTTTCCATCGTTCATGTGGCACGGTACCGTCCCGTTCCATGACGACGCACCAAGGATGACAATCGCCTTCGACATGACTCCGCTAAGGGAACAACGGTGAACACAGATGCGGTACGGCGCGGCATGATGATCAACGAAGCGGAGCGCAAGTGAACGACATCAGGCACTGGGTCGCAACCGCCACCCGCGCAGCCAACGAGGGCCGCTGGCAGGAGGCCGAGCAGGCCTGGCGAAGAGTGCTGGCGTTGGATCCAAAGCATCCGCAAGCCCTGTACAGCGCGGGCGTGCATGCCTTCCAACGTGGCCGCATGGACGAGGCGTTGCAGGCGTTGCGCGCAGCGCGTGCCGCAGCGCCGGGCGATCCGGTGATATTGCTGTCGATCGCCGCAGTCCATCGCGAGCTGGGCAATTCCGATGCCGAGAGCAGGGCAATCGAGGCTTCGCTTGCCGCTGATCCCTATTTCCTCCCAGGACTACTTGCCAAGGCCGCGTTGCTCGAGCGGCTGGGGCAGGCGAAGGCAGCCGTAGGTGTTTACCGCAACGCGCTCAAGGTAGCCCCACCCGAATCGCGCTGGCCGCCAGCGCAGCGTGATCAGCTCGTCCATGGTCAGGCCTTGGTGCAGCGCTTCGGAATGGAGCTTTCTGCCTACCTCGCCGATCGCACTGATCGCAGGATGACGGCGCTCTCGCCGTTCGAGGCCGAACGCTGGCGGGAGGCGGGTGCCATCGTTAGCGGACAGTCGCAGGCCTATCCCTCCATCTGCAACCAGCTTTACGTGCCGCGCTTGCCGGCGATCCCGTTCTTCGATCGCGCGCAGTTCGATTGGGTCGAGGCAGTGGAGGCCAGTACCGAGGCGATCACCGAAGAACTGCGGACCGCCCTTTCCGCGGAAGGGGAGGAGTTCCGCCCTTACGTGGCCTATGCGCCTGGCACTCCCGTGAACCAGTGGCAGGAACTCAACCACTCGAATCGCTGGAGCGGCTACACGCTGTGGAACAACGGCGACCCGGTCAAGGAACATCTGGAACGCTGTCCGCGCACGGTGCAAACGCTGCAACAGGTGGGTCAGGTCGACATCGATGGCATGTGCCCGAATGCGATGTTTTCGGCCCTGGCGCCGCATACCCATATTCCTCCGCACACTGGCGACACCAACGCGCGCCTAGTGGTACATCTGCCGCTGATCGTGCCGGACAATTGCCTGTATCGGGTCGGTTTCGAGCAGCGCCGCTGGAAGGTCGGCGAAGTGCTGATCTTTGACGACAGCATCGAGCACGAAGCCCGCAACGACAGCGACGAGCTGCGGGTGGTGCTGATCTTCGACATCTGGAACCCGCTGCTGTCGGAGGGGGAGCGCGAGATGGTCAGGGAGATCACCTTGGCCAGGCGCGAATTCGACTTCAGGTAATCTCGAAGCCGATTCGCAAGAGGAAGACGCATGCAGAACGAGGATGCACCGCCGGTACCGGCCGAAGCCGGGGTACGGCAGCAGCTGGAAGCCGGCCTGGAACTGTTACGCCGCGGAGAGATCGACCAGGCCGATGCCATCGCCGGTACGCTGCTGCCTTCGTATGGCGACGATACCGATGTGCTGGCCTTCGCCTGCGAGCTCCGGCTCGCGCAGGACGAGCCGGAAGACGCGCTGGAGCTGATCGAGCGGGCGATCGCGCTGTCGCCGCAACCGCAGCTGCTGCTGCCGCGCAAGGCGCACGTGCTAATGGCATTGATGCGGCGTGCGGATGCACGTGAGGTGGCGACCCGCATAGCAGACCTCGCAGGCGAAGACGGCCGGCAGCTCTGGACCGCGGGCAGGATCCACGCCCGTTGCGAGAATCCAGCGGTCGCTGTGGAGTACTACGAAAGGGCCTTGCAGGCGGGTTGCGATGATCCCGGCTTGCTCTACGACCTGGCGTCATCGCGGTTCTTCCTGGGCCAGTTCGAACAGGCCGAACGCAATCTCGATGCGCTGCTGGTGCGCCGGCCGACCTCCGGCGACGCGTTGTACCTGCGTTCCACCCTGCGCCGTCAGACCCGCTCCCGCAACAACGTCGCCGATCTGGAAGCGCGGCTCAAGTCAGGCATCCGCAATCCCGTCGACGCGGCTGGCTGCCTCTACTCCCTGGCCAAGGAACATGAGGACCTAGAGCAGTGGGACAAAGCCTTTTCGGCATTGAGCCACGGGGCCAGGATCAAGCGCGGCTCCCTGCAATACGACGCGGCTGCCGAGCTGGCGGCGATCGATGGCATCCGTAGCGCCTATCCGGTGGATGTGATTGGAGACGAAGATGGCGGGCATTCGGAAGCCGGCGCCATCTTCATCGTGGGAATGCCCCGAACTGGAACGACCCTGGTCGAGCGCATCCTCGGTCGTCACAGCAAGGTCGAGTCCGCGGGCGAGCTGCCATATTTCGCCGGAGCGCTGGCCACCGCAGCCCGGAGACGCATGCGCGATTCCGCCGCGGCGAATATGGTCGAGGCATCGCTGGGCATCGACTTTGCCGCGCTGGGGCGCGCCTACATGGAAGGTGCGCGTCAAGCGGTGCCCGGCGCCGGCATGATCATCGACAAGATGCCGGTGAATTTCATGTATTGCGGGCTGATCCGGAAAGCTTTGCCCAACGCGCGGATCGTCCACGTGGTGCGGGATCCGATGGATACCTGTTATGCGGTGTACAAGACCCTGTTCCAGAAGGCCTACTTCTTTTCCAATGACCTCGACGAACTCGCGGCGTACTACCTGACCTATCGCAGACTGATGGCGCACTGGCATGCGGTCATGCCTGGCCGGATCCTGGACCTGAGCTACGAAGATCTGGTGACCGACACCGAATCGCAGGCGCGGCGGCTACTGGCGTGGTGTGGCCTGGACTGGGATCCGGCCGTGCTCGCGCCGCATTCCGAGTCGCGGCCTGTGACCACGGCCAGCGCCGCGCAGGTGCGCGAGCCGGTACATGCCGCGTCAGTTGGCAAATGGCGCCGCTACGCCGCTGGCTTGGAACCGCTCAGGCGACAGCTGCAAGCGGGCGGTGTCCTGCAACTCTGAGAACCTTGCGCCGCGGCCGGGACGATCCGCCATGGCCCCGATCCGGGTAGCGAACGGGCACAAAAAAAGCGGCGGGCCGAGGCCCGCCGCTGAATAACTTGCAAGGTGGCTCTAGGCGATCAGAACCGGAACGTGATGCTGCCAAAGAAGAAGCGGCCGGCCTGGTCGTAACCACCCGGGGCGTTGGCATTGGTCGCCAAGGAAGTGCCCACCATCGGCGGCTCCTTGTCGGCAATGTTGTTCACGCCCACCGTGACTTCGGTGTGCTCGCCGATGAAGGCAGTCGCCGAAGCATCGAAGTAGTTATAGGCATCCAACTCTCCATCGCCCAGGCAGGTCGCCGTGGCGGTGGTGCCGTCGCTCTTGCACAGCAGCTTGTCGGCGATACCAGGCGAGCCGTCTTCCAGCTCATAGTCCAGCGCACCGATATAGCGCCAGCGCAGGTTGAAGGTGTAGTCATCCAGCGAGTAGCGGGCAGTGGCGATATGCCGCCACTCTGCCTGCCGGCACGATGGATTGATCACACCGGCGCAGTCGTAAGCGGTGGTCTTGTCCTGCGGCAGGGGCACGAACTCCTGTTCCAGCGTGTAGGTGCCGTTCAACGACAGCATCAGCCGGCCCGGACCCAGATCGAAGCGGTACATACCGCCAAGGTCGATACCGCGGAAATGCTGTTCACCGACGTTGGCCAGGGTGTCTTCGACATACGACGTGTTAGCGCGCCACAGGTCGCCGGCCGGGCCACGATGGATCCGGTCACACATGCTCGGATCGCCGGTCAGGCCGCAGATCTGCAGGATGTTGGTCGGGCCGATACCACCGATGGCATCTTCCAGCTTGATGTCGTAGTAGTCGACGTTGAACTGCAGATTGTTGGTGGGCGTATACACCACGCCGAATGTGAAGGTATCAGCCACTTCCGGAGCCAGATCCGGGTTGCCGCCGCCCAGGAAGTTGTTCTGGTCGGCCGGGTTGGCCGCGATCGAACCGTAACGGTCCAGCGGAACGCCGGTGTTGAGGCACTGCTCGGGCGTGAGGGTCGGCGTGGGGCCGGCGCACGGATCGGAACCGCCGAACAGACCAACCGTCTGCTGGGTGAACAGCTCGGTCACGCTGGGCGCGCGGATCGCATGGTTGTAGCCGGTACGGACGCGGAACTTGTCGATGAAGTTCGCACCCAGGCCCGCCTTCCAGGTATTCGCGCCACCGGACAGGTTGTAGTCGGAGTGGCGGAAACCCAGGTCCATGTCCAGGCTCCTGAGGAGGCCTTCGCTACGGAACAACGGCACGGCGCTTTCCAGGAAGACTTCGGTCACGCTGGTCTTGCCGCTGACCGGGGTGGCGAAACCGCCCGATCCGGCGAAGTTGCCGGTCTCGCTATTGGTGTCGGCGACGAAGGAGAACTTGTTCTCGCGCCATTCGGCGCCCATCACCAGTGAGACATTCTCGTCAACCCATGGCAGGCTCAGACCGGTGTCGCCAGTGATGTAGGCGTTGATCTGGTTCAGCTCGGTGTCGACCTTTGACAAGCTGGTGCCCGCCAGAGCGGCTGCTGCCTCGGCGGTCACGCCGCCCGGGGTGAACACATCGTACGGAATGCAGCCGGCGAACGAACCATCCGGGCAGCCCAGGATCGCCTGGACGATGCGGTCGGACAGGAAGTCGTTTTTGCCGATGGTGGTGTTGCTCACCTCGCCGTGCAGGAACGAGGCGTTGTACGACCAGGCTTCGTCCAGCGCGCCTTCGACGCCTGCGACCACGCGCCACTGGGTGTTGTCGGTCTGGGAGATGCGCGGGCCACCTTCGATGTTGCGCTTGGCGACGTAGATGCCCACCGGAACGGCGGGATCCAGGCCGAGGTCGGCGCACATGGTGCCGATCAGCGGATCTGTGCAGGCCAGATCAGGCAGACGGGTGAAGAACGCGCCCGATTCTGCGATCTGCACCGAGTCGCTCTTGTTGATGAACATCAAGTCCATGTACGGACGGAAATGCTCGTTGATCTCGTACTTGATCGACGCACCGGCGGTATAGCGCTCGTCCGGACGCTGGTAGTAGTTGATCGGCGCGTAGTTGTACGGTGCGCCGTAAGCGCCGATCCACGAGCCGTCGGGGTTCAGGCTTGCAGGACCGTAGGTGTCGAATCCGCCCTGCTCCCAGTAGAAGTTGCCGGCGGCATTGGTGTTCGAACCACCGCAGCCAAGACCACTCGCGGTCAGGGCGCAGGACGAGTAGTCGCGCTGGCCCTGGAACAGGGGGTCGTTCTTGCGCCAGTTGAGCCATGCCACCGCGTGGCCACGGCCGTCGGCGAAGCTGCTGCCGACCGCGAGGTCGAGGTTGCGCGACGCGCCGTCGAAACCGGAATCGCCGGTCGGATAGTCGAAATCACGCGCATCCATCAGACCCTGGATGTAGTCGTTGTCGTTGTTGTGCTGATAGGCCGAATAGCCGGCGCTGAGGGAGACACCCTCGAACTCGTCGTCGAGCACGAAGTTGACCACGCCCGCGATCGCGTCGGAGCCATACACCGCCGAGGCACCGCCGGTGAGCAGGTCAACGCGCTTGACCAGCGCGGCCGGCACGATGCTGATGTCGGGGACTTCGCCGGCGCCCGGCGGCAGGCGGAAGCCGTTCACCAGGGTCAGGGTGCGGTCAGCGCCCATGTTGCGCAGGTTGACGGTGGGATAGCCCAGCGAGCCGTTGTTGGTGAACGCGTCGAAGGCGGGAGCCACCTGCGGATACTGGTTGACCAGATCCTCGGCACGGGTCGCGCCGGAGTACTTGAACTCTTCCTGCTGGATCTCGGTCACCGGCGAGGATGATGTAACGGTCTGACTCTGGATACGCGTACCGGTAACGACGATGGTGTCGAGTTCCGTCGCTTCCTGCGATTCCGCAGGCGGCGTGGTCTGCTGCGCGGCCGCGTCCTGCGCGAACGCAAGGCCAGGGCCAGACAGGCCGACCGCGAGTGCGAAGGTAATCGCATCGCGGAGCTTGGTGGTCTTAAAGGTCATTCTCTCTCTCCACAAGTGAGTCTTGGGTGTTTCCCATGGGAACCTGCCCCGCGGAGTCAAGGAAGACGCCAAGTCGGGTAAGGCCGGGGTCGATAGTACCGAGCCTTCACCAAAAATTAAAGTGTCGTTAAAGCCGGCTTTTGCCGGCAGATCCACGCGATAAAAAAGCCCCGGTTGCGGGGCCTTTTGTCTCATCCAGTCAAGAGATCGCTCTCGCTGGGGGCGCTCTAGAGGTCCTGCTCGTACCGGACGTAGGGCACAGTGCCCTCTTCCTCGCCGTTCTCGCCGACAGGGGCGAAGGGGTTGCGTCCACGGCTGATCACGTTGTCGGCGCCGACGCTGAGTTCGCCGCTCCACGGGGTCCGCCAGGTGACGCCGAGGCCCAGGCCTTCCCATTTCGGCTGACCCGGGGTGTCGACCACGTGACCGACAATGCTGGCCCCGAAATTGCCGAAGCCACCGCCCACGGTCAGGCTCTTGCTGGTCCAGCGGTCCAGATCCAGTCCCGATGCCTCGGCTGCGGCCGGTGAAAGCAGCCGGGCTTTCGCCACGGTGCCGGCGATCGAGACGTAGCCCTCCCCAGGCAGCGACTTGCGGGCGAAGACGGTCAGGTCGTTGATGTCGACGCGGTTGTTGGCTGCGGCCCCGGGCGTCAGCCAGCCGGGCAGGTTGTCGCGGCCCACGCCTGCGGTCAGGCCGATCCGGCCGCCACCGCGGTTGAACGCCGCGGTCGCGCTGGCGCGGCGGCTGTTCTCGCCTTCGACCTCATCGCTGAGCGTGGCGAGCATGCAGTTGTTGGCGAGGTTGCCGATCGCGCCGGCAATGCCGTTCTTGCGGTCGCACAGCAGTGCCAGCGAATCGCCGGCATCCAGGTCGAAAGTCGCATCCAGCGAATTGATGCCGAAGCGCTTGCGCACGCGCGCGCTCGCGACGTCGGATGGCTCGAGCACCAGATACGCTTCGAGCTTGCCGCTGGCGTTGTTCCAGACCGGAAGGATCGCGGTGTCTTCAACAGGCGCGGTCTGCGCATGCGCATCCGCTGCGGCGCCAAGGGCGAGCAGGACGGCGGACAGCAGCGGCAGCAGGCGGTGGCGCATGGCCCGAATCAGACTCCCACCGGGCGTTCGAGTTCCCGGTTCCCTCAGCATGAAATCTATCGGATTTATGTTTCTTTAACAATACCGATAATGTTAAATTTATGTAAAGGCTGGACCTATTGAAGCTGCTCCGGCGCGGGCGCTTGGAGCGCCCCGCCCGTAAAGATCGCGTCCAGATCGTCGCGGTCAAACATATAGGTCTGGCCACAGAACTCGCAACGGATGGAGGCCCGCTCGTCGGACAAGGCGGCGTAGGCCTCCTCGGCGCCCAGGGATTCGAGCATCGCGCCGACCCGTTCGCGGGAGCAGGAGCAGGCGAACGAAAGCGGGCGTTCCCCGAGCAGCTGCACGTCCTCCTCGTGGAACAGCCGGTGCAGCAGCGCATCGGCCGGCAGTTCCAGCAGTTCCATAGGTTCCAGGGTTTCGAACAAGGCGCTTGCCCGGGTCCAGCCGTCGGCATCGCCGCCGAGCTCGTCGGGCCGGCGGTCGAAAGGCAGGTGCTGCAGCATCAGGCCTGCCGCGGAGTCATCGCCACAGGCCAGCAGCAGCCGCGTCGGCAGCTGCTCTGACTGTTCGAAGTAACCCTCGAAGGCGCCGACCAGCGAATCGGACTCGATCGGGACCAAGCCTTGATAGCGCGAGGGCTCGCGGCCGCCGGTTCCCGGATTCTCGATCGTGATGGCCAGGATCGCGCCATCTCCCAGCGCCTGCAGGTCGCGGGAGACGCCGGCCCCGCCGTCGTCTTCGCGGGTGCGGGCGATGCCGCGCAATGTGCCGGCGGCGGTGCACTCGGCGAACAACGTGCGCAGCGCGCCTTCACCGCGCAGCTGGATCGACAGCCGACCCTGCACCTTGGCATGGCCGGTGAACAGCGCAGCCGCTGCGCAGGCTTCGCCGAGCAGTTCGGATAACGCGGGGGCATAGTCGCTGCTGTCCCGGATCCGTCGCCAGGTGTCGTCCAGGTGCACACGCACGCCGCGCACCCCGGCGCGCGGCAGCAGGAATCGGGTCAGTCGATCGGGATCGGTCATGTCGGTCAAAGCCGCGCGACGGCGGATAATGCGGATCGGGAACAGACCCCATCAGGTTGGGGCGGGAACGCGCAGTGCAAGCCGAAGAGCAATCGATCCCCGCGTCGCGGCCACGACGCTGGCGTGGATGGTGGTGGAAGGGCCCCTTGTACCTGATCGCATTCAGCGTGGTCCAGGTCATCGTGCTGCGCTTCGTCGATCCGCCGTTCTCCAGTTTCATGCTGATCCGCCAGGCCGAGGCGTGGACGCAAGGCGACTGGAAATTCCGCGTCGCCTACGACTGGCGCGATCTCGAGGAGGTCTCCGGGAACGTGCCGGTGGCGCTGGTCGCCTCGGAAGACCAGGGTTTCGCGTTGCACAATGGCTTCGACTTGCGGGCGATCGAGAAGGCGCGCACCTCGAACGCGCGCGGGCGCCGCTTGCGCGGCGGCAGCACGATCAGCCAGCAGACGGCAAAGAACCTGTTCCTCTGGGGCGGTGGCGGCTGGTCGCGGGTGCTGCGCAAAGGCGTCGAGGCCTGGTACACGCTGCTGATCGAACTCCTGTGGCCGAAGCAGCGGATACTGGAGGTCTACGCCAACGTCGCCGAGTTCGGCGATGGGGTGTACGGCGCGCAGGCGGCTGCACGCACCTATTTCCGCAAGGACGCCGCCAGACTCGGTACGGCCGAGGCGGCGCGGCTGGCCGCCGTGCTGCCCAACCCCAAGCGCTACAGTGCCGCGCGACCCGGCCCGTACGTGCAGCGGCGCACACGTGCGATCGAGCGCCAGATGCGCGCGATCGGGGGCACCGGCTACTTGCGCGCGCTCGATTGAACCGGCATAGGATGAGCGATGACTGCTGACCGCCTGACCGTCGTCGTTGCCGCATACAACGAAGCCGATGCGCTGCCGCGCCTGCACCCGCGCATTGTCGCGGTGCTCGATGCCATGCCCGGCATCGATGGCCGGGTGATCTATGTCGACGATGGCAGCAGCGATGGCACCTGGCCGGTCATGCAGCGGTTGGCGGCACAAGACCCGCGCGTTGCGCTGCTGCGCCTGAGCCGCAACTTCGGCAAGGAAGCCGCGCTGACCGCGGGGCTCGACCACATCGACGCCGGTGCGGCACTGATCCTGGACGCCGACGGGCAGGATCCGCCGGAGCTGATTCCGCAGTTCGTCGAAAAGTGGCGCGAAGGCTATGACGACGTGCACGGCACGCGCATCGAACGCGAAGGCGAAAGCTGGTTGAAAAAGGCTACCGCGCACGGCTTCTATCGGGTGATCGGTCGGCTGTCGAAGACGCCGATCCCGCAGGATACCGGCGATTTCCGCCTGCTCTCGCCGCGCGCGCTGAGCGCCCTCAGGCAGCTGCGCGAGCGCCAGCGCTTCATGAAGGGACTGTTCGGCTGGGTCGGCTTCAATCAGACTGCAATCGCCTACCAGCGCGACGCGCGCATCGCCGGGCAGACCAAGTTCAACTTCTGGCGGCTGTGGAACTTCGCCCTGGAAGGGATTACCAGCTTCAGCACGGCACCGCTGCGGATCGCCACCTACCTCGGCGTGGGCACTGCATTGCTCGCCTTCGTCTATGCGCTATGGGTGGTGTTCAAGGCGCTGCGCTGGGGGGATCCGGTGGCGGGCTGGCCGACGATGATGGCGGTGATCCTGCTGCTGGGCGGCGTGCAGCTGATGGCGCTGGGCCTGATCGGCGAGTACCTGGGTCGTCTGTATGCCGAGGCCAAGCAGCGGCCGCTTTACCTCGTCGACGCCTGGCGGCCCGGCGCGGGGTTATCCTCCGAACCGTCCCTCGAGCCAGGAGACGTCCATGCGCACCGTCCGGCAACTGCTCGCAGCGAAAGCGCCTGAAATCCATGCCATTGGCCCGGATGCGGCCGTGATCGACGCCATCCGGCTGATGGCCGAGAAGCGGATCGGCGCGCTGCTGGTCATGGAAGGCACCCGCCTGGTCGGGATCCTTTCCGAACGCGACTACGCGCGCAAGGTCGTGCTGGAAGGCCGCTCCTCGAAGGACACGCCGGTTCGCGACATCATGACCGCCAACGTGATCGGTGTGCGGCTGGACGACACGACCGACACCTGCATGCAGATCGTCACCGATCAGCGGATCCGACACCTGCCGGTGCGGGAAGGCGACGAAGTCGTGGGTGTGGTGTCGATCGGCGATCTGGTCAAGGCGGTGATCGAGGATCAGCAGCTCGAGCTCGACCAGCTGCAGCGCTACATCGCGAGTTGACGCATGTTCCAACCAGCGCACTGCTCCACGTTGGTGCGGATGGTTCCCGGTACGTGCCTGCTCCTTGTGTGTGCGGTCTTCGCTGCGGCGTGCAGTTCGGTTGCGGACAGGAGGCCGGGCTTGCTGCCCGAATACTTCTCGCCGCCCCCCACCTCACCGTGGTTCACGGTTTCCGCCGCCCGGACGGTGATCGAAAAACGCATCCTCGACAGCAAATGCGCAAGCACCAGCGCAGACGTGTCGGGCCTCGGCCTGATGACACGGCCAGAGACCCGGGGCGGCGTGTATCTCGACAGCGGAACCGCGCCCGACGGGACCAGGTGGTTCCTGCACCGGAACATGGACGATCCTGAAGTCACCTATTGCGGCATCGCCCTGGCAGGCGTGGGGACGGGAACGAATATTTCGTTGACGGGCGTCAGTTACAGGAACCTGCCCGAAGTCAAGGCTGCGGTCGAATCCGGCGATTTTCTGTGCAAATGCAAGCGGCTGGCGCAATGGCGCCGAGTCGGATGTTTCGCGAGTCCAGGCCCGGCACCGCGCTATGGTTTGGGTGCGGGCGTGCAGGCCAGGGTGTGGCCGGTTTCATCGTCGAGCGTGGCGCCCTGCGGCGACAGCGTGAAGGTCAACCCGTTGTCCATGAAGGTACGCGGCGTGCTGTCCTGGATCGCCTCGATCTTGACCACCCTGCCGTCGGCCAACGCCACGCGCGCGACCTTGTCGCGGACGATGTCGATGCGATGGCCCTGGTCGCAGCGGTAGCTGGCGGTGACGTCCTTGAGATCGGCCGGATTCATGGTCGCGGCCGGATCGGTCGGCGGGTTCGCCGTGGCTGCGGTGTCGTCTCCGGGTGTGCAGGCAGTCACTGCAGCCCAGGCAACCAGCAGACAGGCGCATCGCAGCGCGATTCGCGCGGTGACGGGGGTGACACGATCATTTGGCATAACGGCCTCCACAGGTGCTGTCCTCTCCAGGACCCAGCTCCAGTGTAGCCAGGAGCGCGGCTGGCGGCGCGATACTGCCCAGGGTCAGTGCGATCGCTCCGCGCAGCCCCACGCGCGCCATGTCCGGCCGGAACGATGGATCCTTGAACGTGCCGCCGACCAGCAGTGGCGAGCGGAACGCGAACAGGCTACGGTCCTTCGGCCGCGGACGCAGTCGAAGGTCGAGCGTCTCGTCGCGCAGGCTGATGCGGCCGTTGCCGACGATGATGGTGTCGGTGGTGTCGAAGGCGATGGCGCGGGCATCCATGATGCCGTCACGCACGGCGAAGTCGCCGAAGGCGCAGCGGATCGGCACCTTGCGGTCCTTGGTGACCATGAATTTCAGCGCCTCGGCGATGTCCAGGCCGGCCAGCTCCATCAGCAGGTTGCTGATCTGGCCGCGGCCCATGCCCACGGCGATGTCGCCATTGGCGCTGCCGAGCATTTTCGCGATGGAATTGCCGGTGCCATTGATGTTGAGGTCGCCGCCGATCTTGCCGATCGCGTCCTGGGTGAGTTTCGCATCGGGGATCAGCTTGCCCAGGTTGAGTCCGCGCAGCTTGATGTCGGCATCGGTGCGGATCGGGCTCTCGCTGGCGTTCATGCGGATGGTCGAGCGGATGTCGCCGCCGGCCACGCCGAAATTGAGCGGTTCCAGGCGCAGGACGCCATCTTTCAGGTATAGGTGCGCGTGCATGTCGTCGAGTGGCAGCGACGGCGCGTTCAGTCGCGTCGCGCGCAGGCGGACGTCGGCGTCCATGGCGCGCAGTTTGTCCAGTTCGTAGGGGGTGTCGGGCAGGATCCGGGGACTGGCCGCCTGCTTCGCCGCCAGTGCCTGCAGTTCGGCGTTGGTATTTTCCTGGCCGCCGGCCTGCGGTGCGGCGCCGACGAAGCCCGCGAGGTCGTCGAAGTCCAGCCGCTGCGAACGGAAATCGCCCTTGAAGAACACCCGCTTGCCGGTGGTCACATGCGCGTACCCGGCCATGTCGCTGTCGCCGACCGTGCCGCTGAACCCATCGTATTTCCAGGTGCTGCTGGACGGGCTGTTGATGGCGCGTGTGAGCGTGCCGTCGAGTGAGTAGGGCGGTGTCGGGGGCAGGGCCACGCCGATCAGCCGATACAGATCCTCCATGTTCTGGCCGGACAGCGCGAGCTTGAGATCGAAGTCCCGGAAGCGCAGCGGATCGAGCAGGTTGCCGCGCGCGTGCGCGCGGGTGGCGCCCGCCGCGGCGCGCAGATCGATGCGATAGGGCTGTTCGCGATCGCGCAGTTCCAGCGGCGATTCCGCCGTGCCTTCGAGAGTGAACGGATTGCCCTTCCAACGTCCGCTTCCCTCCACCCCGATGGGCGGACGTCCACCGGCCTTGCCCGCGGGCCTGCTCGCGACCGCGATATCGATGTCGGTCTTGCCCTTGGCGTCGAGGTATTGCAGGCGGCCGTCGTCGACCCACAGGCTGCGGAACTGCGGTTGCCTGCCGCCCGGTTCGCCGAAGACCCAGTTGCCCTTGCCATCGGGCCCGAGTTCGAGCCGCAACCGCGGCCGGTTCAGCCGCAGGTCGGGGATGCGGAAATCGCGGCGGAAGAGGGCGGGGAAGAGTTCGAACTTGAACTCGACCCGGTCGCTGGTGGCCATGTCGCCCTGCGTCGACCATGGCGCATTGCCGAAGCGGACCGCGTCCATGCGCACGCTGGTGACGCGGCCCAGGTCCACGTCGAGGTCGCCGCCGATGTCGAACTCGCGGTCGGTGCGCGCCTGCACGATGCGCTCGACCGGCCCGCGCAGCCAGTTCCAGTCCCAGAGCAGGATCACGATCAGCAGGCCGAGCAGAAACAGGCCGAATGCGGTGCGTACCGGATGACGCCGGAGCGCATCGAGTTGCATGCGGGCGCGCGAGGCGGTCGGGTCGTTCATGGGCGCTCGGAGGCTCGCGAAGACCTCCACCTTCGACGCAGCGCGGTAAAGCGCCGGTGAAACTTCAAGCGAGCATTCAGCTGGGCGCGCTGACCTGCGCCAGCACTGCGACGAAATGGCAGACGCCGCCGGCGATCACGAACAGATGCCAGATTGCATGCGAATGCGGCATCCGGGGACGATGGTAGAACAGTGTTCCGGCGGTATAGGCGATGCCGCCGGCGAGCACCCAGCCGAAGGTCCAGGTATCGAGTGCGGCCATGACCGGCCTGATCGCCAGAATCACCAGCCAGCCCATGGCCACGTAGATGAAGGTCGACAGCAGGCGCAGGCGGCCCTTCGAGAACAGCTTGAACACCACGCCCAGTGCTGCCAGCGACCAGATCGCGACGAACAGTTTCCATCCCAGCGGTCCGCGCAGGCCGATCAGGGTGAAAGGGGTGTAGGTTCCGGCGATCAGCAGGTAGATCGCGCAGTGATCGAACAGCTTCAGCCGTGCCTTGGTGGCCGGCTCGGACGCTGCGTGGTACAGGGTCGAAGCCAGGTGCAGCGCGCACAGCGACAGGCCGAACACCAGCGCCGCCGCAAGCCGCCAGCCGTCGGCCTGGCGCAGGCCGATCGCGATGAGCACGAGCGCTGCGAGGGCGGCGGCGGCGAGACCGGCGGCCGCGGTCGCCGCGTTCTCGCGCTCGGACGTGGCCAATGAAGTGGATGCGGCGGATGTGTCCACATCGGCACCATGCCCGTTCGTCACGGAGTGTTTGCTCGGAACGCGCACCGTCTCAATCTGGCCATCGCTTCAGTCCACGGCCACCGCATGCGCATGCTCGCGCGTGGCCAGGAACAGCACGTCCGCTGCACGTTCCTCCGCGAGCTGGAGATTGACGCGCGTCGGGGCGAGATAGACCAGCTGGCCGGCGGCATCGATGGCCAGGTTCATCGCGTGCTTGTCGCGGAATTCCTCGAGCTTCTTCGGGTTGTCGCAGCGGATCCAGCGCGCGGTCGCCACCTGTACGGGTTCGAAGCTGGCGTCCACGCCGTATTCGTCCTTGAGCCGGTAGGCGACCACGTCGAACTGCAGCACTCCGACCGCGCCCAGGATCAGGTCGTTGGACATCAGTGGCTTGAAGAACTGGGTGGCCCCTTCCTCGCTCAGCTGCGCCAGCCCCTTCTGCAGCTGCTTGAGCTTGAGCGGGTCGCGCAGGCGCGCGCGCCGGAACAGTTCCGGGGCGAAGTTGGGGATGCCGGTGAAGTTCAGTACCTCGCCTTCGCTGAAGCTATCGCCGATCGAGATGGTGCCGTGGTTGTGGATGCCGATCACATCCCCGGGCCAGGCGCTCTCTGCGATCTCGCGGTCGCTGGCCATGAAGGTCAGCGCATTGGCCAGCTTGACTTCCTTGCCGCTGCGCACGTGAAACGCCTTCATTCCGGCGCTGAAGCGGCCAGAGCACACGCGCATGAACGCGACCCGGTCGCGGTGCTGCGGATCCATGTTGGCCTGGATCTTGAACACGAAGCCGGTCAGCCGGTTCTCGTCCGGGTGTACATCGCGGGTGGTGGTTTCGCGCGGCCGCGGCGCGGGCGCGTGTTCGACGAAGAAGTCGAGCAGCAGCTGCACGCCGAAGTTGTTCACCGCCGAGCCGAAGAACACCGGCGTCTGTTCGCCGGCCAGGTATTTCGCCTTGTCGAACGGATGCGATGCGCCCTGGACCAGCTCCAGTTCGTCGCGCAGTTCGGCCAGCATGTCGGCGCCGATCCTGGCCTCGAGAGCCGGATCGTCGATCGAGGCGAAGATGGTGGAGTCCTGGCGGGTGAAATTGCGGCCCGCCTCGTACAGATGCACCTCGCCGGTGAGCAGGTGGACCACGCCCTTGAGCCGCTGGCCCATGCCGATGGGCCAGGTGATCGGCGCGCACTGGATGCCGAGCACGCTTTCCACTTCGTCCAGCAGGTCGATCGGCGGCTTGCCCTCGCGGTCGAGCTTGTTGATGAAGCTCATGATCGGCGTATCGCGCAGGCGGCACACTTCCATCAGCTTGATCGTGCGTTCCTCCACGCCCTTGGCCACGTCGATCACCATCAGCGCTGAATCCACCGCGGTCAGCACGCGATAGGTGTCCTCACCGAAATCGGCATGGCCGGGGGTGTCGAGCAGATTGACGACGCGACCCTCGTAAGGGAACTGCATCACCGAGCTGGTCACCGAGATGCCGCGTTCCTTTTCCAGCGCCATCCAGTCCGAGGTGGCGTGGCGCGCGGCCTTGCGGCCCTTGACGGACCCGGCCATCTGGATGGCGCCTCCGAACAGCAGCAGCTTCTCGGTCAGCGTGGTCTTGCCGGCGTCGGGGTGCGAGATGATGGCGAAGGTGCGGCGGCGCGCGGCTTCGCTGGCGACGTCTGATTTGAGTGCAGCGGACATGGCGAGGGCGCCCGGGCGGGCGCGGGAAGGGGGCGGAGAGGGCGGAAATTATAGGCGAGCCGCGGGCAGACGCCCGTCCGGCGTATCGACGACGGCGTTATCAGCTCGCGACGCGGGTTTGGCGTCTACCGATGCCCGGCCCCGGCACGGCTCTCGCCAAAACGCAGGATGCCGTGCGGGCTGAACATGCGGAACGGGATGGATACCAACTGCATCCCGCGATTGACCTGCAGTGCGAAGTGCAGGTGCGGGCCGCTGGTAAAGCCGGTATTGCCCGAGCGCCCGATCAGCTGGCCGGCGCGCACGCGCTGGCCCATGCGCACCATCACCCCGTTCTCGCGCAGGTGCGCATACAGCGCCATGGTGCCGTCGTCGTGCACGATGCGCACGAAGTTGGCGCGGCCGCCGAGCTTCTCGCGGTTCAGGCCGGCCTGGTCGAAGTCGTTCTCCACCTGCATCACGACGCCGTCGCGCGCGGCCACCACATCGGTGCCGATCGGCGCGGCGAAGTCGACCGCGTAGTGGTTCTGCGCGTCGTTGTGGCTGTAGCTGCCGCCGTATCCCTGGTCGACGCGCAGGTCGCGGGTGAGCAGGGGGAAGACGTATTCGACGTCGCGCGGCGTGGCCCCCGGCTTGCCGGGCACCGCGTCCAGCCGCAGTTCGAAATCGCCATTGCGGGCCGGGTCGACGCCGACGATCCGCGCCACCAACGCATTACCGCTGCCGGGCACCGTGGCGCGCGCCGGCAGCTGCGGCTCGCCGCGGACGTTGCTGCTGCGGCCGAAGTCCAGGCGTACCTCGACCGGCCCGGCCAGCGCGTTGTCCACCCAGGCAAGGTACTGGCCGCCTTCCTGGGTCAGGCGCAGCCGCACCAGGGCGCCAGGTTCGGCGCGGAAGGGGATCACCGTGAGCTCGCGTGCGGCCGTGCTCGCGGCCGGCGGGCGGTCGCCGTAATGGACGATGCCGTTGCTGTCCTTCCACTTGTAGACCTTGCCAGCCTGGGCGCCGGCGGCGCACAGGGTCAGGAGCAGGACCAGCGGCAGCAGGCGCGCGCGCATCGCGTTCAATGCACGCAGTTGGCCGGCAGGCGCAATGCGCGCGCGACCTCCTGCAGGTCGAAGGCGACGACCGATTTGTCCTGGTGCACGGCGAACAGCGCGCCGCCCGGGAACGCGCCGGTTGGCGCAGCGTGCAAGGCGATACCGTCGGTATCTGCGGTGGTCTCGCCCTGCCAGGTCGCACGCCACTGCAGGCTGCGGCGATCGAAGACATGAAAACGGGTGAGCGGCGTGAGCTGGTCCACGGTGATCCAGTAGCCGCTGCCGTCCGGACAGCTCCACAGGGCCACGCCTTCGGCCTCGGCATCGAAACTGCCTTCGGGCAGGCTGCGGCCGGTGAAACGCCCGGCCAGGGTGTATTCGCGCAGGTTGGAGCCGCGGTTGCCGGGCGCGGTCGCCTCGTCCGCGATCAGCAGGCGGTCGTTGGCCGGATCGCCGCTCAGCGACTCGACCATGCGCAGCGCTCCATCGGGCGTGGTGTCGCCGAAACTGCCGGCCGGTTCGGCCGCGACCGCATCGCCCTCGGTCTGCAACCGGAACCTGCGTACCCGCTGGGACAGTTCCGGCAGCGGCGGCACCACGTCGAAGCGCTCGCCGTACATGAAACTGTCGGTGATGTAGGCATCCAGCTCGCCCGGCGCGGTTTCGTGCAGCCAGATCCCGTACGGGCTGCGCAGGATGTTCTCGCCGAACATGCCCGCCGGCCGGAAGTCGGGCAGGCGCAGCGCCTGCACGCGATGATTGTCCCGTTCCACCACAAACAGCAGATCGCCGAACACGGCAAGGCCATTGGGGCGGTCGAACTGGCCGGCGGCCTTGCCCGGGCCACCGAACGTGCGCAGCCGCGTCCCGGTGTCGGCATCGAAAATCGACAGGCGATCGCTCGACTTGCCGCTGGCGATCAGCCAGGTCTGGCCGTCCGGGGTCGTCCAGGTCGCCAGCGAGTCGAGCTCCTCGTCCGCGAACGCAGGCGAGGCATACCGCTCGGGCACGGTGACCGTGGTCGATGGTGCGGACGCAGGCGGCTGAATGGGCGGCGCCGTCCGGCACGCCGACATCAGCGCGACGGTGGCGAGGGCGAGTACGAGGGGGTGCAGGCGTCTTGGTAGGTGTCTTGGCATGCGCCAAGTATGCGCAGCCGGATGGGCAGACGGTACCGGTCTGGGAAGGTCATCGCTTTATGCGCATGAAGCGATTGACATTTGCTGCGAGCGCCGGCAAGCTCGCTCCATCCATCGAGACCGGCTGAGGGACAGGCCCGAAGACGCCGGGGCAACCTGATGGAGACCACCGCAAGGTGCGTCTTCCGTCGCGGTGCCAAATCCTGCGGGGACCTGAGCGTCCACCGGAAGATGGTTGCGACGCCTGCGCTGCAGGCGGGCGCTTCCGCCCCGCGAGGGCACTTCCGGCAAGCCCCGCGATTTCCCGATGGCCGCACAAGCCCCGGGAACCCGCCATGACGTTGGTCGACACCACTGCCGCGCTCCACCACGCCGAACCGCAGCCGCACGTGCCTGCGTGGGCGACGCAGGTCGAGAACGACGCCATTCGGGTGCGCCGCGGCAGCGTGGATGCAGAGCTGGCCACACGTCATGCCGGCAGGCGCAGGCTGCAGATCGCCTATGAAATCGTCGGAGCGGAGGATGCGCCGGTACTGCTGATTGCCGGCGGCATCTCCGCGCATCGTCACGTCGCTGCGAATGCGGCCGATCCCGCGCCGGGCTGGGCGCAGGGGCTGCTCGATGCCGGGCGCGCGCTCGACCCGCGCGCATTCCGCCTGCTTTCCTTCGACTATGTCGGCGCGGATGGCGGTCTCGATGCACCGATCGACACCGCCGACCAGGCCGACGCGATCGCCCTGCTGCTGGACGCGCTCGGCATCGAGCGGCTCAGGGCGTTCGTGGGCTATTCCTATGGCGCGCTCGTAGGCCTGCAGTTCGCCGCCCGGCATCCTGCGCGCCTGCAGCGGCTGGTGGCGGTCAGCGGCGCGCATCGCGCGCACCCCTACGCGGCGGCGTGGCGTGCCCTGCAGCGCAAGGCGGTGGGTCTGGGCCAGCACCAGGGTGGCGACGCGCATGGCCTGTCGCTCGCGCGCCAGTTCGCGATGCTCAGCTACCGCACGCCGGAGGAATTCGGCGAACGCTTCGATGCCGCGCCGGTACTCGAAAACGGCCGGGTGCGCGTCGCCGCGGAGGACTATCTCGAAGCCGCCGGCGAACGCTTCGTGGCGCGGATCTCCGCCACTGCCTGGCTGCGTCTGTCCGAATCGATCGACCTGCACCGGGTCGATCCACGCCAGATCCGCATTCCCACGACCGTCATCGCGGTGGAAGGCGATCGCCTGGTGCCGCTGTCCGACGCGGTGGCGCTGGTCGAGGGCCTGGGCCTGCATGGCCGGCTGCGCGTGCTGCGCTCGCGCTATGGACACGACGCTTTTCTCAAGGAAACCGATCGCATCGATGCGCTGCTCGGCGCCGCGTTGCGCGAAACCACTGCTGGAGTTGCCCCATGAGCCCTGGATCCAACGGAACGACTGCCCCCGGCGACTGTCGTCGCGCCACACGCGCGGTGCGCGCCGGCATCGACCGCGACACCGCCTTCGGCGCGGTCACGCCGCCACTGGTGCTGTCGAGCAATTTCAGCTTCGCCGGCTTCAACCAGAAGCGCCAGTACGACTACACCCGCAGCGGCAACCCCACCCGCGACCTGCTCGGCGAAGCCCTTGCCGAGCTGGAAGGCGGCGTGGGCGGCGTGGTCACCGCAACCGGGATGGGCGCGATCACCCTGATCCTGCAGGCACTGCTGCAGCCGGGCGACCGGCTGGTGGTGCCGCACGACTGCTACGGCGGCAGCTGGCGGCTGTTCAACGCGCTCGCGGCCAAGGATGCCTTCGAGCTGGTCACCGTCGACCTCACCGATCCGCGCGCACTCGCCGCCGCGCTGCGCCCCGGCGATGACGGCCGCGGTCCCAAGCTGGTGTGGATCGAGACCCCGAGCAATCCGCTGCTGCGCATCACCGACTTGCGCTTCGTGATCGACGCTGCGCACAAGGCCGGTGCGCTCGCGGTGGTGGACAACACCTTCCTCTCGCCCGCGTTGCAGGCGCCGATCGCCGACTTCGACGCGGACGTGGTCGTCCACTCCACCACCAAGTACATCAACGGGCATAGCGATGTGGTCGGCGGCGCGGTGGTGGCGAAGACCGCGGAGTTGCACGAACAGTTCACCTGGTGGGCCAACTGCCTCGGGCTGACCGCCTCGCCTTTCGACGCCTTCCTGACCTTGCGCGGCCTGCGCACCCTGGACGCGCGCCTGCGCGTGCATCAGGAAAACGCCGCGGCGATCGCACAGCAGCTCGAGGCGCACCCGGCGGTGGCGAAGGTCTACTTCCCGGGCCTGGCCTCGCATCCGCAGCATGCGCTGGCCGCGCGCCAGCAGCACGGCTTTGGTGCGATGCTGAGCGTCGAATTGCGCGGCGGCGAGCCGGCTGTCGAAGAGCAGGCGGTGCGCGCCTTCGTCGAAGGCCTGCAGTGCTTCACCCTGGCCGAATCGCTCGGCGGCGTGGAAAGCTTGATCGCGCATCCGGCCACGATGACCCACGCGGCGATGACGCCGGAGGCGCGTGCGGCAGCCGGCATTTCCGACGGACTGCTGCGCCTGTCGGTGGGCATCGAGGCGTTGGAGGACCTGAGGGCGGACCTTGCCGCAGCCCTGGAGCGGGCGCAGCAGGTCATCGAGTGCGGGAGCCGCAAACGCGCGAACGCGGTCCTGGCCGACGCATGAGCGCCGCTGTTCCGGACGCCGCCGTTCCGGGCAAGGTCACCGTGCTGCGCCCGTTGTCGGCGCCGCGACAGGCCAGGCTCGCGCTTCTGGGTACGGGCACGGTGGGTACGGCCTTCGTGCAGCGCTACCTGCGCCTGGGCGACGATGTCCGGCTGCCGCCGCTCACCCTGATCGCCAATTCGCGCGACGCACAGGGTTGCAATGGCGATGTCCATCAGGTGCTGCGGAGCCTCGCCAGTTCCGCCCGGCGTCACGGTACGGTGGAACTGGACCCAGACGCATTCGTGCGCGGCGACATCGTGGTGGATGCCAGCGCCAGCGAACAGGTCGCCGAACGCCATGCGCAGTGGCTGCGTCGCGGCGTGCACGTGGTGACTGCCAACAAGCTGGGCATGGGCGCATCGTTGCGGCGCGCGCAGGACATTACCGCGGCCCAGCGCGAGGGACGCACGCATTACGGCGATGCGGCCACCGTCGGTGCCGGCCTGCCGCTGATCCGTTCGATCCGGGAACTCACCCGCGGTGGGGACCGGATCCACGCAGTCGAGGGGGTGCTCTCGGGCTCGCTGGCGTGGCTGTTCAACCATTACGATGGCATTCGTCCGTTTTCCCGCTTCGTGCGCGAGGCGCGCACTGCCGGCTACACCGAACCCGATCCGCGCATCGACCTGTCGGGAGAGGACGTACGCCGCAAGCTGCTGATCCTGGCGCGCGCCGCAGGCGTGGCGCTGGCCGCCGAGGACGTCCGGGTCGACTCGCTGGTGCCCGAGGCGCTGGCCCAGGCGCAGCCGGAACACGTGGATGCGCAGCTGCCATCGCTCGACACGGATTTGCGCGAGCGTTACCAGCAGGCGTATCGCGCCGGCGCAAAACTTCGCTTCGTCGGCCGTTTCCGCATCGACGACGCCGGCAGCGTCAGCGCCAGCGTCGGCCTGCACGCGCTTCCCGACACGCACGCGCTATGCGGCGGCGGCGGCACCGACAACCGCGTCGCGATCCGCAGCTGTCGTTACGACGCGCAGCCGCTGGTGATCCAGGGACCCGGTGCGGGGGCGGACGTGACCGCGGCCGCCTTGCTTGACGATGTGATCGCGATCGCCGGCCAACCCGGCCAGCGGTAGAGCTCCGCTCTACGGACTACGGGGTCTTGCAGGTTTCCTGCAGTCCGAGTGCCTTGGCCACGTCGCGCCAGTCGAAGGCGGCCACGGCCTGGTCGTCGTCGACCGCATAGAACACGCCTTCGGGGAAACGCGCGTCGGGCGCCTGGTCGAGCCAGATGCCATCGGTGTTGGCAGTGCGTTCGCCGGCAAAGGCGCCGACGTGCGCAAGGGTGTCGCGGTCGAAGATGTGGAACAGGCTGCGATCCTTGAACTGGTCGGTAGCGATCCAGTAGCCGTCGTTGCCGCAGCGCCACAGCGCTAGGCCTTCTGCCTGCGCCTTGAACAATCCGGCGCCAATGTCGCGGCCGCGATAGCGCCCGTCCAGTCCGTATTCGCGCAGGCGCGTGCCGCTGGCCACGTCTTCTTCGGCGAGCAGCAGACGGTCGTTGCTGATATCGCCGAACACCGATTCGGCGATACGGATTGCGCCTTCGCCGGTCTCACCAAAGCTGCCGAGAAGGTCGGCCGACCAGGCCCCGCCGTCGCGTCGCAGCCGATAGCGCTTGAAACGGCGGTCGAGTTCGACGTCAGGTGGCGGCAGGTCCTCGTCCTGCGACGACATGTAGTTGTCGCTGACGATGACTTCGAAGGCACCGTCGAGCGGTCGCACCCACAGGCCGTAGGGCTGCACCAGGTCTTCGCTGCCGAAGATCGCCACCGATTCCAGCGCGGGCAGGGCGAAGGCCTGCACACGGTGGTTGTCGCGCTCCACCACCAGCGCCAGCGCGTGCCCGGCGCCGGCGCCGGGGTCTTCGACCACGGCGATACCGTTGGGACGCTGCAGCTGGCCCGGGCCTGCGCCAGGTCCGCCGACCGTGCGCAGACGCGCGCCGCTGGCGCCGTCGTAGACGATCAGCAGGTCGGTCGCCTTGGCGGTGGCCAGCAGCCAGCGCCCGCCGTCCGGCGCCAGCCAGCTGGCGGGCGAGTCGATGTTGTCCGCGGGCGTCGATGCGGTGACGAACGCCTCCGGCACCACCACGTGCGCGATGCCGGCGTCGGCCAGCAGCGGCTCGTGCTCGGCACCCTCGTCTGGTTCGCGGTCGGTCACCGGCGCCGAGGCGCAGGCGGCAAGGAACACCAGCAGGGTGGGCAGCAAAGCGGGCAGCAGCGGGCGCAAAGTCATGTCGTCGGATCGTGGTGGGTCGGCGCAGGCTTGTACATGACGAATATGTTTCTTGCGTGACAAGTCGCGTTGCGGGCATCTGCCGGAAGCAATTCCGACACATGGCGCCGCACGTCATATTTCCGTTATCTGCGCCGCGTAAAACACTCCGGTCTCAAGGGGTGAATCACCATGCACAAGACCCGTCTCGCGGCTGCGCTGACGCGCGCACTGGCTGCCGCAGCGCTGCTGTCCACACTTTCGCCGGCGTTGGCGCTGGATTCGCCGTCGGGATCCATGACCGCCGATCCCGCTGCGGCCGAGGCCAAGGAGCTCGACCGCATCGTGGTGATGCCCGAGATCGTCTACCGCAACCGCACCGACGATATCGCGCCGGTGCTGTCCTACGACCTCGAATACTTCCAGCGCTTCGAACCCTCCACCGTCGGCGACATGCTCAAGCGCGTTCCGGGCGTCGGCTTCGTTGGTTCGGACATCATGGAATACGACGGCGCGCAATTGCGCGGCCTCGGCGGCGGCTACACTCAGGTGCTGATCAACGGCAAGAAGGTGCCGGGCGCCGGTGACGATCGCTCGTTCTTCGTCGACCGCATCCCAGCGGAAATGGTCGACCACATCGAGATCAAGCGCAGTGCCAGCGCCAACCGCAGCGGCGATGCGATGGCCGGCGCGATCAACATCGTGCTGCGCGATGCCTACGAATTCACTGGCGGCTATATCCGGGTCGGCGTGAACCGTTGGTACGACGGCGAAGTGAACCCGACCTTCGGCGCGGTGACTTCGTTCGACGCCTTCGGCGGCCGCATGCTGGCCGGCATCAACGTGCAGGACCGCTACCGCCGCAAGGAAAAGCGTTCCGACCGCTTCACCGACAACACCATGACGGAGAAGGTTAGCTGGGAAGACCAGACCGAAGTGAAGGACGGCCGCGACTATTCGGCCAACCTGAGTTACACCGCCGACGTTGGCGACAGCGGCCGCTTCAGCATCGACGGCTTTTACGTCAAGACCGATCGCGATGTGACCGAGGTGTCGTTCGAGGAAGAGCTGGACGACGACGAGACCATTAACGCGCGCGTCCCCGGCCTCAACCCGTACGACCAGAAGAACTACGGCATCGCCGCCGAATACAGGTTCGACATGGCCGGCGGCACCACCAAGCTGGAACTCGACCACGCCCGCTTCGACGACAACGAAGCGACCACCGAAGGCGAACACGTCTACGTCAGCGGTCCGGAAAACTGGGATGAGACCTGGAGCATCGACGGCGCCGAGTGGGAAGAAACGGCGTATGAGGCGGATGCCATCGAAGCAAAGGACGCCGAAACCGGCCTCAAGCTCGCCCACATGCGCCCGGTGGGCGCCGCCGAGCTGGAATTCGGCGTGGACCACCGCAGCAAGAAGCGCGAAAGCCTCGTCACCAGCTACGAGTGGGAAGCCGACGAAGAGGGCCAGACCCCGGCCTGGCCGGCCGACTACGAGCTGGACGGCAGCGTCGCCTCGGTAATCGAGGAAAAGCGCCTGGACCCGTACATCATGCTCAGCAGCAAGGGCGAGGTGTTCTCGTGGGAAGCCGGTCTGCGTTATGAAACCACCAAGTCCGAAGTGGAATACATCGAGGACGAGGAAAGCGAAGGCCGCGTCGACAAGGAGTACGACGAATTGCTGCCGTCGGCGAGCCTGCGCTGGGACGTGACCGACGCCGACCGCATCAACCTGTCGCTGGCCAGGACCGTCAAGCGCCCGAACTTCAACGAACTGATCCCGGCCGTGCTGGACGGCGAGTTCGGCGACAACGACTACATCGGCAATCCGGAATTGGAACCGGAAACCGCCAACGGCCTCGACCTTGGCTTCGAACACCGCCTCGGCCGCAAGGGCGTGGTCGGCCTGAACTTCTTCTACCGCGACGTCAAGGACCTGATCGAACTCGTCAACACCGGCGAGCCGAGCGAAGAAATGCAGGACACCTGGGAAGAAATGATCGAGGACGGTGACGCCGTCGATTTGGCCGACGCGATGGCGCAGGAGCCCGCGGAAAGCTGGCTGTATACCTCGGCCAACGTTGGCGACGGCAAGGTCTGGGGCTTCGAATTCGACCTGTCCACCCCGCTGTCCGCGTTCGGACTGGACGACACCGGCGTGTTCGTGAACTACTCGTGGGTGAAGTCAGAAGTCGAAGACTTCATGGGCACCCGTCGCTTCAACGACCAGGCCAAGAGCGTCTACAACATCGGCTTCATCCAGGACCTGCCGAACCTGGCCGCCAGCTTTGGCGTGACCTATCGCAAGCAGGGCGACGCCTACAGCCGCATCCTGGGCGAGGAAGCCATCGTCCGCTATGGCGAGGAACTGGACGTGTTCGTCGAGAAGCGCTTCGGCGACAGCTTCTCGGCGCGCCTGTCTGCCAACAACCTGTTGGATGCCTCGAAGGACGAATTCTTCGACAAGTTCGACACGCTGGAAGACCAACTCGACCGCGACTACGACGAGTACGAACTGGAAACCGAAGAAGCCGGCCCGAGCTACCAGTTGGTCATGCGCTGGGCGTTCTGATCCCGCCACTGCACCTGTGGCCTGTGGCTAAGGTTTGAATAACTGCTGTCATCCCCGCGAAAACGGGAGCCAGTGTCTTCAAGCCGGAGAAATCCAAGACGCCGGGTTGACCAGCCCTTCGGGCTGTTGAAAAGCGCTTCCGCTTTCGCGGCAATGACGATCAAATTCAGAGGTTCCGGAGCGACTTCAGCGCGCCATTTTTGCGTCGCGTCGTGGGGGGCTCAGCCGCCGTAATGGCACTGCTGTGGCTGCTGCTGTTCGGGCAGGTAATCCGGTGGATCGTGGTCGTCGTACCGGGCGCGCAGCTCGGCCAGGCGCGCGCGTAGTTGCGAGAGAGTCTGCGCGTGCGCGGGGTCGTGCGCCAGGTTGTTGCGTTCCTGCGGGTCGGCCTGCAGGTCGTACAGTTCGTACTCGCTCGGTTCGCGCCAGAACTCGATCAGCTTCCAGCGCGCGTTGCGCACGCCGCGATGGGGCCGCACGCAATGCACGCCCGGATATTCGTAGTACTCGTACAGGAAGTCCTGGCGCCAGTCGGTCGCGCGCCGTTCGATCAGTGGCCTCCAGCTTTCGCCCTGCATCGCATGGGGAATTGTGGCGCCGCCCAGGTCCAGCAGGGTCGGCGCCAGGTCGATATTGAGCGCGAAATGGGCATCGTCGACGCGGCCCGCTTCCATGCCGCCGGGCCAGCGCAGCAGCAACGGGATGCGGATCGACGGCTCGTACATCAGCCGCTTGTCGAACAGCCCGTGTTCGCCGAGGAAGAAGCCGTTGTCGGTGGTGTAGACCACCAGCGTGTCCTCGGCCATGCCGCTGTGCGCGAGATGGTCCAGGAAGCGGCCGATGTTCTCGTCCACGCCCAGCAGCACGCGGTAGTAATTGCGCATGAACTGCTGGAAGTTGGCTTTCGCAAGGGCTTCCCCCGCGGGCTCGCCGATCTTGCCCTTGCGGAAGTCCGGCATCTCGGCGATGCGCATCATCGTGCCCCGCACGGCCCGGGAGCGCGCCTCCAGTGATTCCTCGAAGCTTGGCGGCAGCGGAATCTCGACGTCTTCGAAGCGGTCGCGGAAGCGCGGCGCCGGGTTCCAGTCGCGATGCGGCGCCTTGAACTGGTAGAGCAGGGCGAAGGGACGGTCGCGCGGCGCCTCCTTCACGAAGCGCAGGGCGTGCCCGCCGATCACATCGTCGGTATGCCCGCGCTGTGCCCGCCATTGGCCCTGCACCCACATCTCGGGATCGAAGTAGCTGCCCTGGCCGCGGATCATGGCCGTATAGTCGTAGCCTTCCGGCAGGGTGTTGATATGCCACTTGCCGACCATGCCGGTGTGGTAACCGGCCGTGCGCAGCAGCAGCGGCCAAGTCTGCGCGTTGCGCAACGGCGGCTCGCGGGTGAAGCCGGCTTCCTCGCCGTTGGTGCGCATGCCGTGGGTATGCGAATACTGGCCGGTAAGGAAGCTCGCGCGGCTGGGCAGGCACAGCGCGTTGGTGACGAAGGCCTGGTCAAAACGCAGGCCTTCGTTGCCGATCCGATCCAGGTTGGGCGTCTGCAGGATCGCATTGCCGTACAGGCTCATCGCCGAGCGCGCATGGTCGTCGGTCATGATGAAGACGATGTTGGGCCGGCGCGCGCTGCGCGACCGCACCACGCCCGGTGCGCAGCCGCCGAACAGCGGCGCCAGCGATAGGCCGAGCGAGGCGCCGGCGAGTCGCTTCAGCGCGTTACGGCGGTCATTGCATGTGGTCATGCGGCCCCCGGTATCGGTAGGAGCGACCCCGGATCGGGTCCGCGGCAGGCTTCGTCGCGATGTTCCTTGATTACCAAGCAAGGCGAGAGATCGTGACTGACGTCGCTCCTACGAGGGATCATGGTCATGCCGGGCACTTGCCCGGTTCCAGCTTCGGCAGGACTTCACCCGGCTCGCCGGTGTCGCCGGTCTCGGCGCGCAACGTGTCGATGCGGCGCTTCAGCCGCGCGACGGTGTCGGCGTGCTGCGGATCCTCGACCAGGTTGTCCGTCTCGCCCGGGTCGTTGTGCAGGTCGTAAAGCGCCCACTCGTCCGGCTCCTGCCAGAAGTGGATCAGCTTCCAGCGTTCGCTGCGCACGCCATGGTGCTTGCGCGCGCAATGCACGGCCGGATATTCGTACCACTCGTAGAGGAAGTCATCGCGCCAGTCCGCCTTCTTGTTTTCCAGCAGCGGCTTCCAGCTGCGCCCCTGCATCCAGTCCGGCACCTCGACGCCGGCCAGCTCCAGGAAGGTAGGCGCGACATCGATGTTCAGCACCATGTTGTCGGTGTCGACACGGCCTGCTTCGATATGGCCGGGCCAGCGGATCAGCATCGGCACGCGGATCGACGGCTCCAGCATCAGCCGCTTGTCGTAGAAGCCGTGTTCGCCCAGGAAGGCGCCATTGTCCGAGGTATAGACGACGATGGTGTTCTCGGCCAGTCCCTCCTGGTCCAGGTAATCGAGCACGCGGCCGACGTTCTCGTCCACGCCCAGCAGCACCTGGTAGTAGGCCTTCACGTAGGCCTGGAACACCGCGCGCAGGCGTTCGTCTTCGGGCAGGTTCTTGTCCACCTGCGCCTTGCGGCGCTCGTTGTCGCGGAAGAAATCGCCCATGTCGGCGATCTCCTGCGTGGTCCGGGAGAATGCGATCGGGGCGTCTTCCGGTTGCGGCTCGCCGAAGCCCGATGGCAGCGGGATCTCAACGTCCTTGAAAGCGTCGTAGAAGCGCGGGTGCGGTTCCCACGGTCCGTGCGGCGCCTTGAACTGGTAGCACAGACAGAACGGCCTGTCCTTCGGCCGTTGGCGCAGGTAGGCCAACGCCTGGTCGCCAATCACGTCGTCGGTGTGGCCGAGGAACTTGACCGGCGCGCCGTTGACGATGAACTCCGGATCAAAATAGCTGCCCTGGCCGCGCAGCATCGCCCAGTGGTCGAAGCCGGTCGGCTCGGACTTGATGTGCCACTTGCCGACCATCGCGGTGTGGTAGCCGGCCTGCCGTAGCAGGATCGGATAGGTGATCTGGTCGTGGGCCAGGCCCATCTGCTCATACCAGCCCGGTTCCTCGCCGTTGCTGGTCACGCCATGGCTGTGCGCGTACAGCCCGGTGAGGAAACTGGCGCGGCTGGGCGCGCAGACCGAGGTGGTGACAAAGGCCTGGTCGAAGCGCAGGCCTTCGTTGCCGACGCGGTCCATGTTCGGCGTCTTCAGGATCTGGTTGCCGTAGATGCTGAGCGCGGCCCGGGCCTGGTCGTCGGGCATGATCAAGACGATGTTGGGCGCGTCCTTGCGCGCCTTGCCGATCGCTCCCGCGCCCTCCTGGGCGATGCGGGCGAGCGCAGGCGGCAACGACAGGCCGGCAGCGCCAACTCCGAGCAGCTGCAGGGCGCGGCGGCGGTCGAGGCGGGGCATGCGGTTCCGGAACGAGCAAGGACCTGGCGCATGCTAGCGGCCTGTGTAACCGTTTTCATGAGGCAGTGCACCATTGCGCCCCGCGTCGTGGGGCGCACCGTAATCGCAATGCGGCCTTCTCGCGTGCCTGCCGGCCACGGCGTGATCGTGCGATTACCGTTGGGCCGCCGGCCCGGGCTCAGCACTCGATGACATTCACCGCCAGCCCGCCGCGGCTGGTTTCCTTGTATTTGTCCTGCATGTCGCGACCGGTGTCGCGCATGGTCCTGATCACCTTGTCCAGGCTGACCTTATGCTTGCCGTCGCCGCGCACAGCCATGCGCGCGGCATTGATCGCCTTGACCGCGCCCATGGCATTGCGCTCGATGCACGGGATCTGCACCAGGCCGCCGATGGGATCGCAGGTGAGGCCGAGGTTGTGCTCCATGCCGATCTCGGCGGCGTTCTCGATCTGCCCCGGCGTGCCGCCGAGCGCGGCGACCAGGCCACCGGCGGCCATCGAGCAGGCCACGCCGACCTCGCCCTGGCAGCCGACTTCCGCGCCGCTGATCGATGCGTTCTCCTTGTAGAGGATGCCGATGGCCGATGCAGTCAGCAGGAAATCGAAGAGGCCCTGTTCGTTCGCACCGGGGCAGAAGCGGTCGTAGTAATGCAGCACGGCGGGCAGGATGCCGGCCGCACCGTTGGTAGGCGCGGTGACGACGCGGCCGCCAGCGGCGTTCTCCTCGTTCACCGCGAGTGCGTACAGGTTGACCCAGTCGAGCACGGTCAGCGGATCGCGCATCGCCGCCTCGGGTTTGGACGAGAGTTCGGCGAACAGGGCCGGCGCGCGGCGCGACACGTGCAGCCCGCCGGGCAGGGTGCCGGTCTGGCGGATGCCGCGCTGCACGCAGCTCTGCATCGCCGACCACAATTCGCGCAGTCCTGCACGGATCTCGTCCGGGCTGCGCCAGGCCTGCTCGTTCTCGAACATCAGCTGGGCGATGGTCAGGCCGCTGCGCTGGGCCTGGGCGAGCAGCTCGTCGCCGCTGGAAAACGGATACGGCAGCGGCGTGGTGTCGGCGACGATGCGGTCCTCGGCGGCTTCGTCCTGGTTGACGACGAAACCGCCACCGACCGAGTAGTAGTCGCGCGTGGCGAGCTCGTTGCCGTCGGCGTCATAGGCCGCGAAGCGCATGCCGTTGGTATGGTAGGGCAGCTTCTGGCGCTTGTTCATCACCAGGTCGCGCTTCTCGTCGAAGTCGACTTCGTGCCTGCCGTGCAGCCGGATCCTGCGCTCGCTGCGGATGCGTTCCAGGGCCTTGGGAATGACGTCGGGATCGATCAGGTTCGGCCATTGGCCTTCGAGCCCCATCAGCACCGCCTTGTCGGTACCGTGGCCGCGACCGGTCAGCGCCAGCGAGCCGAACACTTCGGCGCGGACCCGGGCCACGTCCGATAGCCGCCCCGGTTCCACCAGCCAGCGTTCGACGAAACGCGCAGCCGCGCGCATCGGACCGACCGTATGCGATGAGCTCGGTCCGATGCCGATCTTGTAAAGGTCGAAGGTGCTGACGGCCATGCGAAGATTCTACGCCCTGCCTCCGAATGAACCGGGCGAGCGATGCCGCGGCTGATCCTGTACCAGCGTGACGACTGCCCGCTATGCGACCAGGCGCTGGGCGTACTGGCGGCCGCCCGGGTGCCGGAGTTCGAGAGCGTATGGATCGACGGCGATGATGCGCTGGAAGCGCGCTATGGGGAACGGGTGCCGGTATTTCGCGACGACGCGAATGGAGTCGAGCTGGATTGGCCGTTCGATCCAGCCGCGCTGGCGGCGATCGGCGCAGCCGGTTAGTCAGACGCCCGCGGAAGCTTCCGCGAACTCACGGTGCGGGTTCGAACACGACCTTGGTGCTGATGGCGATCGCGTTCGGGATCAGTGATGTATCGGCCCACTCGCCGCCGCCGACGCCGAAGTCGAGACGGCGGACCGTGGCCTTGCCGGCCAGCACCGGCCTGGCGCCCGGCGTCCAGGTGAAGGTCAGGGTGACGGGCTTGCTCACGCCGCGCAGGGCGAGGGTACCGTCGGCCGCGTACTGGTTGCCGCCGAGCGCACGGAACCGGGTCGCCGTATAGCGTGCCTGCGCGAACTTGCCGGCATCGAAGAACGCGCTGCCACGCAACTCGCCGTCGTAGTCGGCATTCTCGGTCGTCGCGCTCGCCATCGGGATCACGACATCCAGCTTCGCGCCCGCCAGTTGTTTCGGGTCGAACGAGAGCCGGGTCGCGAAGCCAGGGAAATACCCGGTGAACACTTCGCCCTGGTAGGTGCCGGCGAACGTCAGACGCGAACCGGGTGCCTGCGCGTAATCGGCGGCGAAGGCGCTGGTGGACGAAACAAGCACGAGCGCAGCGGCGAACAGGGTCTTACGCATTGCGTGAATCCTCGATCGGGTCGAGCGGTTGCTCCAGACGCAACCAGCCTTTGGGCAGCATGCGCGCGAGCGTGGCATCGCGCTGGAACAGGTGGTGGTAGAACGCTGCGGCGACATGCACGAGCGCCACGCCGACGAGGGTCCAGAACAGCAGTTCGTGCGCCTGCTCGGCGAATTCGTGCAGGCCCTCGTCCTTGCCGGCGATTCGCGGCAGGTTGAACAGGCCGAACCACTGCAGCGGAAAGCCGGCGGCGGAATTCAGGACCCAGCCGCTGATCGGGATCGCGAACAGCAGGACATACAGGCCCCAGTGCGACAGGTCGGCAATGCGCTCCTGCCAGCGCGGCATGCCGGGGACCGGGCGCGGTACGCCCGAATACAGGCGCCACAGGAGCCGCAGCAGCGCCAGCGCGAGAATGGTCAGGCCGAACGACTTGTGCAGCGCGTAGAGCTGGATCTTGTCCGGGCTGTTGCGCAGGGTCACCATCCACAGGCCGACGCTCCCCTGGCCCAGGATCAGCAGCACGATCAGCCAGTGGAACAGTTTGCTGAGCCAGCCCCATTCGGTTGCGGTGTTCTTCAGGCTCACGGCGCCGGCTCCGGTATCGCGGGTACGGTCGTGTCCGGAATGCCGGACGGCGCGGGTGGTCCCGCCGGCGGTTGTTCGGCTTCCGGTGGCGTTGGGGTATCGACCGGGTTCGTCGCGGGATCCGTGGCTTCGATCTCGTCGGCTGGTTCGTCGTCGGGTTGCCTTGCGCGCGTCGCCTCGGCTTCGATCCGCAGCTCCACCGCGTCGCCGATCACGCTCGGCCAGGCGTCGATACTGAAGTCCTTGCGGCTGAGGGCAGCGGTCGCCGAAAAACCCACCGTTCGCCGGAAGGGCGGCATCGGATGACGCCTCGCGGCGTTGAGGGTCACATCCAGCTTCACCTCCTTCGACACGCCATGCAGCGTCAGCGTGCCGAAGACCGCGGCATGGGTCGCATCGATGGGCTCGACGCGGGTGGACACGAAGGTCGCCACCGGATGGTCGTCGGCATCGAGCAGATTCTTCGCCAGCGCCGCGCGGTTCCATTTCGGGTCGCCCAGATCGAGGCGCGTCATCGGCACGCTGGCCTGCAGGCGGGCACTCGACCAGTCGTCCGGGTCGAACCACAGCTCGCCGGTGCTGCCGGAGACGGTGCCGAGCGCGTGCGAGAACCCGGCGTGGCTCACCGCGAACAGGACCCGGGTGTGGACCGGATCCAGTTCGTAGCGCACGGCCTCGGCCTGGGCGACCAGGGGTGAGGTCGACAGCAGGAAGGCCAGGAGCAGGCCGGATGCGCGCATCGAGCAAAGCCAGGAAGGGAATCGCAGCGATTCTAGGCGTGGGCGGGTGAACCGTGCCGCTTGCGCGCGCAACGGTCCATTGCGAGCATGCGGCGGGGCTCGGGCAAGGAGGTTCGGATGCGGCGAGGGGCGGGCCGGCTCGGAATCGTGGCTGCGTGGACATGCCTGCTGCTGGCGGGCGTGGGCCGTGCGGCCATACCCGATACGCCGCAGCCGCGCCAGCTGAGCGTGCTCGACGGCATGCCGTCGAATCGCGTCAACGCGATTGCGGAAGATCGCCAGGGTTATCTGTGGATCGCCACCCGCGACGGGCTGGCGCGCTATGACGGCGTGGGCTTCCGTGTCTGGCGGGTCGGCAACGGCCTGCGCGACAACTTCGTCTGGAGCGTGCGCGTTGATGCGCAGGATCGGGTCTGGATCGGCACCCGCAATGCGGGACTGTCGGTGCTGGATGCCGAACGGCGCAGCTTCCGCCATTTCGACCGGACCTCGCATCCAGCCATCGGTAGCAACGAGGTCTGGAGCCTGGAACGCACGCGCGACGGTGCGCTGTGGTTCGGTACCGCGGGAGGCGGCTTGCATAGGCTGGGAGCGGACGGACGCATCCGGCGTTTCGTGCACCGGCCGGGCGATGCGGCGAGCCTGCCCGCCGACAGCGTCACGGCACTGAGAGTCGATGACACCGGCAGCCTGTGGGTGGCGACGACCGGTGGGGTCGCGCTCTGGACCGGCAGCGGCTTTGCCAGTTTGGCGATGCTCGGCAGCGTGCACCGGGTGGACTCGCTGACCGTGGACGACGCCGGCGACCTGTGGATGGGCGTCAGCGGCGAAGGCCAGGTGCGCCGGCGCACCGGCCGCATCGAGCGCATGCCGTTCTCCGATCCGGTACTGGGAGGGCCAGCCTTGCAGGTCCTGCTGCAGGACCGGCAGGGCGCGCGTTGGCTGGATACCCGCAGCGGGCTGGCGCGCGAGCGCCGCGGCCTGGTGCAGGACGTGCCCCTGTACAGCACCACCAGCCGCGGGCTGGTGCGCCCGGCGTGGAGCGCGGCCTACGAGGATCGGGAAGGCGGCCTGTGGTTCGGCAGCAGCGATTCGGGCCTGTGGCACCTGCCGTCCAACTGGCGCGATTTCAGCCTGCTCACCCGGCGCGTGGACGATCCGGGCACGCCCGCCAATGCCTTCGTGCACGGCGTCGCGCCGGCGCACGACAACGGGCTGTGGCTGGTGGGCAGCGGCGGGGTGCTCGATCGCCTCGACCCGCAGACCGGCCGCATCGAACACGTGCTGCGCAATGTCTGCGGCGAAGTGCGCGCGCAATCCGTGCTGCAGACCGGCGATGGGAGTGTCTGGATCGGCTGCCGTGGCGAACTGGTGCGGGTGGACCCCGGCAGCCGCGCAGCCACGCGCTGGCGGGCTGGGGACTCGATCGATGCGCCGCCCGCGGGTTTGATTTCGGCAATGACCGAACGCGGTGACGGTGCCCTGTGGCTGACCGACGGCAACGTGCTGCAGTTGCGCAGCACCGCCGGACGTGTGCTTGAACAACTCGTGGCCGGCGACGGGCGTGGCCTGCGCGCCGATGCGCTGGTGAGCCAGCTCGCGATCGCGCCCGACGGCGGGCTGTGGCTGGCGACCAGCGACGGGCTGTGGATGTGGAACGACGGCGCGCGCCGGATCGAGCCGGTGCCAGGCGCGCCGCGCCGGCCGCTGTCGGCCTTCACCGTGGCCGGGCGCGACATGGTCTGGCTGACCGGCATGGGCACCCTCTCGGCTTGGCGCTGGGACGGTGCGCGCCTGGTCCAAGCCGCCAGCGTCGGCGCGGAACAGGGTCTGCCGATGGTCGCGCCGAGCGGCGTCACCGTGGACGGCGTCGGGACGCTGTGGATGACCAGCATGCGCGGACTGGTCCGCTACGACCCGCAGCGCAAGCGCGTACGCGTCTTCGGAGTGCGCGACGGACTGCCGAGCCAGGAGTTCAGCGACAGCCCGATCCAGCTCTCGCCCCTGGGCTATCTCGCGGTCGGAACCGCGGACGGCCTGCTGCTGTTCCATCCGCAGCAGATCCAGTGGAGCGATCGGGTGCCGACGCTGGCCATTGCCTCCGTTGGCGTGCGCCGCGGCGAGCGGCGGGTCGAGCTGCCGCGTTCGGGCGCGATCGTGCTCAAGCCGGGCGATCGCGACCTGCGCATCGTGGCGCGCCTGCTCTCGTTCACCGACGTGCACGCCCATCGCTACCGTTTCCGTTTGCAGGGCTACGATCCCGGGTGGGTCGACGCCGATGCCACCGGCGAGCGCCTGTTCGCCACGCTTGCGCCGGGTAGCTATCGCCTGGCGGTACAGGCGCGCACCGTGGACGGGGAATGGAGCCCATCGCAGTTCCTGGACTTGCGCATGCCGCCGCCGTGGTGGCGCACGCCCTGGGCTTATGCGGTCTTCGGACTGACCCTGCTCTCGCTGCTGTGGTGGGCGGCGCACGCCTATCGCCTGCGCTTGAAGCGTCGCCATGCCTGGCAGCTGGCCAAGCACCAGCGGGCCGTGGCCGAGCAGGCGTCCGAAGCCAAGACGCGTTTCCTGGCCATGCTCGGACACGAAGTCCGCACCCCGATGACCGGCGTGCTGGGCATGAGCGAATTGCTGCTCGCGACCGACCTGGACGCGGAGCAGCGCAGCCACGTGACCTCGATCCGACGCGCTGGCGAGCATCTCCTGCGTCTGGTCAACGATGCCCTGGACCTGGCCCGGATCGAAGCCGGCAAGCTGCAGCTGGAAAGCGGGGAGTTTTCGCTGTCCGCCCTGATGCACGACGTGGTCGGCCTGATGGCGCCGCTCGCCGAGCGACGCGGCCTGCAGTTCAGCGATGCCATCGATGGCAGCGCGCCGCGTGCCCTGCGCGGCGACCGGACGCGTGTGGCCCAGATCCTGATGAATCTGCTCGGCAATGCGATCAAGTTCACCGAACGCGGATTCGTCGCGCTCGAAGCCATGCCGCTGGCCGGCGGCGGCGTGCGCTTCGCGGTGACCGACAGCGGCCCGGGGCTCAACGAGGAGCAGCAGCAACGCCTGTTCCGCAGGTTCGAGCAGGCCGAAGGCGCACGCACCGCGGCCCGCTACGGCGGCAGCGGGCTTGGGCTTGCGATCAGCCAGGAGCTCGCCGCGGCGATGGGCGGGCGTATCGACGTGGAAAGCACGCCGGGCAAGGGCACCCGCTTCATCGTGGACCTGCCCCTGCCCGCCGCAGTGGAAGTAAGCGTCGGGCACGGCGGCGAAACCGCGTCCGGCGAAACGGCCTCCACCGGGCCGCTGTGCCTGCTGCTGGTGGAGGACGACCCCACGGTCGCCGAAGTCCTGGTGGGCCTGCTGCAGGCGCAGGGGCACCAGGTCGTGCACGTCCCCCATGGCTTGGCGGCGCTGGCCGAAGTATCCGGTCGGGCCTTCGATCTCGGCTTGCTGGACCTGGACCTGCCCGGTATCGATGGGTTGGCCTTGGCGCGCCAGCTGCGCGCGCAGGGCTTCGCCAAGCCGCTGGTGGCGGTGACTGCCCGTGCCGACGCCGAAGCCGAGCCGCTGGCGCGCGCTGCCGGTTTCGACGGCTTCCTGCGCAAGCCGCTGACCGGCGCGATGCTGGCGCGCGCGATCGAGGCGGCGATGGCCTGATCGGGCAGCCAGTGGGAGCGGCCTCGGCCGCGATTGCTTTCAAGGAAGCTGGACGCACCGGTCATTGCCACGGGCAACAAAGAGCATTCGCGGCGGAAGCCGCTCCCACTCGGCAAGTCAGCGTGCGCTGTAGCGATGCACCTCGTCCACCAGCACCGCGACATGTTCGGGGTCCATGTCCGGCGACATGCCGTGGCCCAGATTGAACACATGGCCCTCGCGCGAACCGGCGTTGCCGTCGCGATAGCTGTCGAGTGCGCGACGTGCCTCGCGGCGGATCGCCTCGGGCGAGCCGTACAGCGCGGCCGGATCGAGGTTGCCCTGCAGCGCGACCTTGCCGCCGGTCCGGCGCGCGGCCTCGCCCAGTTCCACCAGCCAGTCCACTCCCACGGCGTCGGTGCCGCAGTCGGCCAGGGCTTCGAGATGGGCGCTGTTGCCCTTGCCGAACAGGATCAGTGGGGTGCGTTCGACGCCCGCGCCGCGCTCGAGTTCCGCGGCGATGCGGGTCAGGTAGGGCAGCGAGAATTCGCGGTACATCGCCGGGCTGAGCACGCCGCCCCAGGTATCGAACACCTGCAGCGCCTGCGCGCCGGCCGCGCGCTGCGCCGACAGGTACGCGATCACCGCGTCGGTGTTCACCGACAGCAGCGCATGCAGCGCCTGCGGATCGTTCAGCGCCATCGCCTTGATCCGCGCGAAATCCTTGCTGCCGCCGCCTTCGACCATGTAGCAGGCCAGGGTCCAGGGACTGCCCGAGAAGCCGATCAGCGGAACCTTGCCGTCCAACTCGGCGCGGATGGTGCGCACCGCGTCCATCACGTAGCGCAGTTCGCGTTCCATGTCGGGCACGCCCAGTTTGGCGATCGCTGCGGCGTCGCGCACCGGATCGCGGAATTTCGGCCCTTCGCCCTCCACGAAATACAGCCCCAGGCCCATGGCATCGGGGATGGTGAGGATGTCGGAAAACAGGATCGCCGCATCCAGGTCGAAGCGGGCCAGCGGTTGCAGGGTGATTTCGCAGGCGATGTCGGGGTTCTGCGCCATCGCCAGGAAGCTGCCGGCCCTGCGCCGCGTCTCGCGGTATTCGGGCAGGTAGCGGCCGGCCTGGCGCATCAGCCAGATGGGCGTGCGGTCCACGGGCTCGCGGCGCAGGGCGCGGAGGAAGCGGTCGTTCTTCAAGCGGTCAACGTTCAAATGCGTTCTCTGTACATCAATAAACCGGTCGTCCTGAGCGTAGCGAAGCGGAGTCGAAGGACGCTCTTTGCATGTGACTTCCTGGGTACAGGATTTCGAGCTGGTCGATCGGTTCGGCGAAAGGCGCCCTTCGACTTCGGCGCTGCGCGCCTACGCTCAGGACGAACGGAGTGGAGGGGCGAGGCGATGGTTCCTAGCTTTTCGGCGCATCGACACCCTGCGCGAACATCAGCTGGAATCCCCTTTTTAGCTGTGCATCGCGCGCATGTTCCAGCGCCGCCATTGCGCTGGCCTGGTCCAGATACTGCTCGCGACGCAGGGTGCTCCGGCCGCCGATCTGGCCGGTTTCGCGCACCAGCGCCCAGCCGCCGAGCAGGTCCGGCTCGAGCATCAGCTGCACGAAGCGCGGGGCTTCGCGGCCGTCGGGACGTTGTTGCAGCAGCAGGCGCATGGGGAAATATTGTAGGGCTGGCCCGGCTCCGGCGCTTGGGCGGCTGGCGAAGCTGATCGACCATGGCCTGCGCCGCACGCGCCCGACAGCATCGACGGGTGCGTGGGGACGCGCCTGTTGGCTAGGTCGTGGCGAGCAGCTGCGCGACCGCCGCTTCGTCCACTCCTGCGACGATGCGGGCCCGGCCCGCGCCATCCCACAGGATGAAGCGCAGCCCGTCGCCGACGGCCTTCTTGTCCAGACGCATGCGCGCCACCAGCGCCTGCGGGTCGAGCCCGGGCGGCATCCGCGTGGGCAGGCCGAAGCGTTCCAGCAGTGCCTGCAGGCGCAGCGCATCGTGCTCGTCGGCCATGCCCAGCCGCGTGGACAGGCGCGCGGCCAGCACCATGCCTACCGCGACGGCCTCGCCATGGTTGAGGCCTTCGCCATAGCCTTGCTCGGCCTCGACTGCATGGCCGAAGGTGTGGCCGAAGTTGAGCAGGGCGCGTTCGCCATGTTCCAGGGGGTCGCGCGCCACGATCGCCGCCTTGTGCGCACAGCTGCGGGCGATGGCCTCGGCCAGCGCAGCGGCGTCCATGGCCAGCAATGCGTCGGCGTTGGCCTCGAGCCAGTCGAGGAACGGCGCGTCGACGATCGCGCCGTACTTCACCACTTCCGCGAGCCCCGCGCGCAGTTCGCGCGCGGGCAGGGTGCGCAGGGTGTCGGTATCGGCCAGCACCGCGCGCGGGGGATGAAACGCGCCGAGCAGGTTCTTGCCAGCCGGGATGTCGATCGCGGTCTTGCCGCCCACCGAGGAATCGACCATCGCCAGTAGCGTGGTGGGCAGCTGCACGCAGTCGATGCCGCGCATCCAGCACGCCGCCGCGAACCCGGCGAGGTCGCCGACCACGCCGCCGCCCAGGGCGAACACGCAGGCATCGCGGGTCGCCCCCAGCGCGGCCAGGGCATCGATGCAGCCGGCGAAGGTGTCCAGCGTCTTCGATGCCTCACCCGCCGGCAGCACGAAGCGGGCGATGCGCGCCTGCGGCTTTGCACGCGCAAGGGCGGCTTCCAGAGCGTCGGCGTACCGCGGCGCCACCTGGTCGTCGCTGACCACCAGTGCGTGGCGCCCGCGCCAATGCCGGCCGAGCCGTGCGCTGTCCGCCAGCAGGCCGCCGCCGATGTCGATCCGGTAGGGCTGGGCGCCGTCGACCTCGACCGTTGCGATCGACGCGCCCATCAGGCGGCATCCTGCGGCGCCGCGCGACGCTGCCATTGTGCGGACAGCAGCACGGCGAGCTGGCCAGCGGCTTCGCTGCAGGACTGGTGGCTGGTGTCGTAGTACAGGTCGGCGACCTCCGCGTACAAGGGCGCGCGATTCCGGGCCAATGCCTGCAGGACCTCCTCGCGGTCCTCGCGCTGCAGCAGCGGTCGGGTGCGGTCGCGCGCCAGGCGGGCGAGCTGGGCGGCGACGTCGGCGTGCAGGTGCACCACGAAGCCGTGTTCGCGCAGCAGCCGGCGATTGTCCGGATCGAGCACCGCGCCGCCGCCGGTGGCGATCACATGGCCGGAACCCTGCAGCAGTTCCGCGAGCAGGGTGCGTTCGCGCAGGCGAAACCCGCTCTCGCCCTCGCACTCGAAGATGGTGGCGACGGTGGCGCCGGTATGCGCCTCGATCTCGCGGTCGGCATCCACGAACGGCAGGGCGAAGCGCCCGGCCAGGCGCCTGCCGATGGAGGTCTTGCCGGCTCCCATGGGGCCGACGAGGACGAGATTGGCGGAGGGATTCATGCGCCGCGATCTTAACAACCGGGGATTAACACGCGCGCGCCTACGCTGCCGGTTCCGGCGCCAGTGCGCCAGCCGCAAGGAGAATCCCGGATGTCGGTAGTGAAAGTGATCGAGCTGAGCGCATCGTCGAAAACCAGCGTCGAGGATGCGGTCAAGGGCGGCCTGGCCAAGTGCGCCGAGACCGTCAAGAACATCCAGGGGGCCTGGGTCAACGAGATCAAGGTGGTCACCAATGGGGATGGCAGCATCCAGGAGTGGCGGGTCAACATGAAGATCAGTTTCATCGTGCACTAGGCGCCGAGTCGACAGCAACGGCCGCGATGCATCTGCATCGCGGCCTGGGGAGTGATCTGGCGCCAACGGGGCGTTGTTGATCTTCGCGAGTTCGCCCTACAGCGAGTGGCCGCAAGCCCCCGATGACTCCTTGATTTCCTCGTCGTCGCGCAGAGCCTGCCCGAGTGGAAGACGAGGTCCAAGGACGTTGGGCCTGAGTTCCGCAAGTCTGGACGCATCAGCAGCTATAAGAGCAGAGCTTTCGCCTGCCGGCGAGTTACTTTTCTTTGCTGGTGCAAAGAAAAGTAACCAAAAGAAAGCACCTTTCTCGTGAGATCAAACCCGCTCAAGGGGTGTGCGGTGTCATTGCCATTTTCGCAGCGGACATCCCTGTCCGCTCCGAAAACGGCCGGCATCCATGCCGGCCGCCCTCCGGGTGTCCGGATGCAGGTCGCATGCGCAGGGTCGGGAACGTCAAAGGCTTGGTCGAGCCATTGGCTCCAGGCGCGATCGGTGAATTGCTGGCGCAAGTCTTTGACCTTCTTGTTCCACCAGTAGCTACAAGTACCCGGAAACCCCGAAGGGGCGGCGGCCATGGATGGCCGCCGTTTTCGGATCGAGCCATGGATGGCGAGTCCGAAAATTGCTTCGGCATCCATATCCCTTGAGCGATGTGGATCCACTGAGGTGCTTTCTTTGGTTACTTTCTTTGCACCAGCAAAGAAAGTAACTCGCCGCAGGCGAAAGCTCTGCTCCTAAGAGCGAAATGTCGGGCCCCGCAACGCAGCGACAACGTCCTTGGGTCCCCGCCTGCGCAGGAACGACGGCACCAGGGAACCATCAACCAACGCGGCCGCACGCCGCAGGGTGGGCCAGCGAAGGAGCCAAGGCGCGCGTGGCGACGTTCAGCTCTGTACCCGCCGCATCCCATCTAGCCGCACCACCACATCGGCGATTCCCGGCAGCGTCGCCAGCGCCTGCCGGCTGACCCGCTCGAAGAACTGCACGAAACGCAGCACCTGCGCCTGGGTCATTGCGTGGCGCCCCGGGTTCGCCGCCTGCAGGGTCTGTTCCTGTTGCCAGCGCCAGGCCGGCACGACCTCGAAGCCCGGTCCCTGCAGGAACAGCGACCGGTCGATGCGCCGCCACAGCGCGGGGTAGTCGCGGCCCAGCGCAGTGTTGCAGTAGCGCCGCCAGGTGCCCTGCGCATCCTCGTCGCGTTCGAGCGCGTTGACCGGCGGGGCCAGCTCCGTGTCGGTCTGGGGCGGCACCTGGTTGAACCAGCCTTCCAGGATCACCAGGTCCGTACGCCCGGAGTTTGGCCATCCGGATTGCGGTATCCGGCGATCGGTGAGCTTGTCGAATCGTGGCAGGGGCACGCTTTCGCCCGCGCACAGTGCGTCGATCGTGGCGCAGGCCAGTGCGAGGTCGTGCGTGCCCGGTGGGCCGCGCGTGGCGAGCAGTGGGTGCACCTCGCGTGCGAGCGATTCGCGTTCGGGCTGGTCCAGGTAGAAGTCGTCGATCGACAGCACCGTCACGCTGCGCCCACGCAGCGCTGCCAGCGCGGCGACCTGGTGGGCCAGCGTGGTCTTGCCGCTGCCCTGCAGGCCGGTGATGCCGTAGCAGGCCGCGGCATCGCTCCGGGTGGCCAGCAGCGCGTCTACGAGCACGCGTTCCACGAAGGCCGGTGCGAAGCCATGGCCGCAAGTCGGGTGCGTGGTCGGGTCCATCGCGCGACAATAGCCCACGTCGCCGCCGTGCGCGGCCCCGAAAACGACTGGATCGCGATTCGATGACCGACCTTTACGCCGAAGCGCTGGACACGTTCGATCGCCTGTTCGACGAAGCGCTGGCCGCGGGCGAGCCCGACCGCACCGCGATGGCCGTCGCCACCTCGACCCTGGACGCGCGGCCGTCGGTACGGATGGTGCTGCTCAAGTCGCACGACGCGCGCGGTTTCGCCTTCTACACCCACCTCGATGGCCGCAAGGGCCGCGAACTGCAGGCCAATCCCCACGCCGCCCTGCTGTTCCACTGGCCGCGGGTGCGCGATGGCGTGCAGGTGCGCATCGAGGGCCGGGTGCATGAAGTGCCGGCCGATGAAGCCGATGCCTATTTCGCCTCGCGTCCGCGCGGCAGCCAGGTCGGCGCGTGGGCATCGAAGCAGTCCGAGACCCTGGAATCCGCCGAGACGTTCGAGCAACGCTGCCAGCGCGTGGAAGCCGACTTCCAAGGCCGCGAGATTCCGCGTCCGCCGCGCTGGACCGGCCTGCGTGTGCGCCCGCGCCGGATCGAATTCTGGTACGGCGCGCAATTCCGCCTGCACGAGCGCTGGCTCTACGAGCGCGACGCGGCCAGCGTGTGGACCAAGCGGATGCTGTTTCCGTGAGCGCGGAAGGCACGCCCCGGGCGCACGCGGGGTTCGACGTGCGTCCGGCCACGCTCGCCGACGCGCCGGCCTGGAGCGCGATGCGCGTGGCGCTGTGGCCGGACGAAGCGGATGTGGCCGCCACGGCGGAGATGGCGCGCCAGATTGACGCCGCGCGCGACGCAGTGGCGTTCCTGGCCTGCGATGCCGGCGGCAGCGCCATCGGGTTTGCCGAGGCGACCTTGCGCCACGATTACGTCAACGGCACCGGCAGCTCGCCGGTGGGGTTTCTGGAGGGGTGGTACGTGGCGCCGGAATGGCGCGGGCGCGGTGTCGGCCGTGCCCTGGTGGCGGCGGTGGAATGCTGGTCGCAGGAGCGCGGCTGCAGCGAACTGGCATCCGATGCGCTGCTCGATAATGCCGCATCGCATGCCGCGCACGCGGCCTGCGGGTTCGAGGAAACCGAACGCGTGGTGTATTTCCGCAAGCCGCTGGCATCGGACTGACCGGGATGTCCGGTCCGCAGCGGATCGTCTGCCTCACAGAGGAACCCACCGAGGTGCTGTACGCGCTCGGCGAGCAGCAGCGCATCGTCGGCATCAGCGGCTTCACCGTGCGGCCAGCGATCGCGCGCCGGGAAAAACCCAAGGTCAGCGCGTTCACCAGCGCGAAGATCGGTGAGATCCTGAAGCTGCAGCCGGATTTCGTGGTCGGCTTCTCCGATATCCAGGCCGACATCGCCGCCGAGCTGATCCGCAACGGGGTCGAAGTGTGGATCAGCAACCACCGCAGCGTGGCGGGCATCCTGGATTACGTGGTGCGGCTCGGCGCGCTGGTGGGCGCCGGGCCGCGCGCGCAGGCCTATGCGGACGGACTGCGGGCGGGGCTGGACGACATCGAACGCGCAAGCGCGGCCCTGCCGCGCCGGCCGAAGGTGTACTTCGAGGAATGGGACGAACCGCCGATCACGGGTATCCGCTGGGTGGCGGAGCTGATCCGGATCGCCGGCGGGGACGACATCTTTCCCGAACGTGCGCTCGAACCGCTGGCCAAGGCGCGGATCCTTGAAGACCCGGACGAGGTGATCCGCCGCGCGCCCGACCTGATCCTGGGCTCCTGGTGCGGCAAGAAATTCCGTCCCGACAAGGTCGCCGCCCGCCTGGGCTGGCAGGCGATTCCCGCGGTGCGCGACGGCGAGCTGCACGAGGTGAAGTCCCCGCTGATCCTGCAGCCCGGACCGGCGGCGCTGACCGATGGAGTGCAGGAAATCGCCAAGGTCGTGCGGGCCTGGGCAACGCGGTAACTCTTGTAGGAGCGGGGGGGGGGGGGGGGCGGGAAAACAAACGGGGGGGTGAGGAGAAGAGCGAGGCCGCGGACGGGTTTATGTGTGTTGGGCCCGCCGGGCGGCCTCTCCTCAACCTCCGGTTTTCCGCCCCCCCCCCCCCCCCCGCTCCTACAGGTCAGGGAAAGAAGTCGCGATGGAAGCGCAGGGTCGCCACGGGCGCGCCATCCGGCTTGGCCACAATCTCGAACCGCAAGGTGTCCGGCATCGACACCCGCGCCGTTCCGACGTAATCGATGAAATCCTCGCTGCGGATCTCGCGCAGCTCGATCGTCTGCCGGTTGCCCAGCAGATCGCTGGCCGATGCGCTCACGCGCCCGGCGACCGAGGCTTCCTGCGATTGTGGGCCGCGGCGCATGCCAATCACCAGCAGCACGCTGTCGGCATCGGGCGCAATCGCGTATTGGCGAGCCATGGCCGGGTTGAGCCGCGCGGTGGGCAGGGTCGTCGCGCGCACCGTGACCTCGCCGGTGCGCAGCTCGGCGGGTGCGTCCGCCTCGTTGGACGCCGGCATCGTCCGCTCGCTGCCGCAGCCGGCCAGGATGGCCAGGCACGCGCCCGCCAGTAAGACGGAAAACCGCGCAGGCCCGCCAGTCGGCATGTCAGTCGTTGGCACGCGACAGCTCGCCTCCGCGCGCGGCGGCGTGGGCGATCGCGCGGGCGACGAGTTCCCGGAAGCCGCCTGCCTCGAAGGTTTCGATCGCGGCCTGGGTCGTGCCCCCGGGGGAAGTCACACGCCGGCGCAGTTCGGTCGCATTGGCATCGCCTTCGGTGAGCATGCGCGCGGCGCCGAGCAGCGTGTGCAGGGTCAGGGTGCTGGCGACTTCCGGCGGCAGTCCCTGCGTCTGGCCCGCGGCCTGCATCGCCTCGGCCAGCAGGAAGACATAGGCCGGGCCGCTGCCGGACACGGCCGTGACCGCGTCCATCAGCGCTTCATCCTCGATCCAGACGGTCGCGCCGGCGCTGGAGAGCAGGCGTTCGGCGGCCAGTCGTTGCGCCGCATCGACCCGCGCGTTTGCGAACAGGCCGGTGACGCCCGCGCCGAGAAGGGCGGGGGTATTCGGCATCGTCCGCACCACGGCGAGGCCGCCGCCGAGCCAGCGGTCGAGCTGGGCCGCAGTGATGCCGGCTGCGATCGACACCACCAGGGGCTTTGTAGCCTGGGCCTGGGGTGCCAGCGTTTCGCAGACCTCGCGCATCACCTGCGGCTTCACGGCGAACACCCAGGTCGCGGCATCCGCCACGGCCTGCGAGCCGGTGTCGAACGCGCGCACACCGAAATCCGCCGCCAGCGCTTCGCGAAGCGCGGCCATCGGTTCGGCGACGCGGATCGCGCCGGGGTCGGCCCCGCGCGCAATCAGTCCGCCGACCAGGCTGCGCGCCATGTTGCCGCCGCCGATGAAAGCGATGGTTCCGGATGCCTCGGGTCGGGTGTTGGGAGTCATGGTGCCGGATGGTGCCTGGATTCAGCCGAGCATATCGGGTTGGCCCGACACGGGTCTTTTGCGGGCGCCGAACAGCGCGGTGCCGATCCGCACCATGGTGGCGCCTTCCTCGAAGGCCGCCAGGTAATCCTCGCTCATGCCCATCGACAGGGTGTCGATGGTCGGGAAGCGCCCCGCAAGCGCATCGAACAGGCGTTTCATCGCGGCGAAGGCCTGCCGACGCCGGCGCAGGTCCGGCCCCGGGGACGGAATCGCCATCAGTCCACGCAGGGTCAGCCGCGGCTGCAAGGCGATGGCGGCGGCCAGTGCATCGACCTCATCCGGCCGGCAGCCGTGCTTGCTGGTTTCATCATCGATGTTCACCTGGACCAGCATGTTCAGCGGCGGTAGGTCCGAGGGCCGGTGCCGGGCCAGCGCGTCCACCAGCTTGGCCCGGTCGACGCTCTGGACCCAGTCGAAGGCCCGCGCCGCGTCGGCGGCCTTGTTCGACTGCAGGTGCCCGATCAGGTGCCACTCCAGTTCGAGCCCGGCCAGCGCCGCCTGCTTGCGCAGTGCTTCCTGCACATAGTTTTCGCCGAAGGCGCGCTGACCCAGTCCGGCAAGGGCGCGGATCGCCTCGGGCGGCTGGGTCTTGGAGACCGCGAGCAGGCGCGGCGCTGGCCGATCCAGCTGCCGTGCCGCGTTATCAAGAGCTTGCAGGACCTCGTGCAGATCGTTCGCGAGCAAGTCGGGACATCCTGTTGGGAGTACGATGGAGTTGGCAGTTTGGTGCTGGGGTGGCGGCGCTATACTGGCCCGAGGGGGCACACAACCCAAATATCAGCTGCCGTTCCATTCGAGTGCAGGGGAGCACGCATGGATATCGCCGAACTGTTGGCGTTTTCGGTCAAGAACAAGGCCTCGGACCTGCATCTGTCCGCGGGGCTGCCGCCGATGATCCGGGTGGACGGCGACGTGCGCCGGATCAACGTCCCGGCCTTCGACCACAAGCAGGTCCATGCGCTGGTCTACGACATCATGTCGGACAAGCAGCGCCGCGACTTCGAGGAGTTCCTCGAAGTGGACTTCTCATTCGAGATTCCCGGGCTGGCGCGGTTCCGCGTCAATGCCTTCAACCAGAACCGCGGCGCGGGCGCGGTGTTCCGCACCATTCCCTCGCAGGTGCTGACCCTGGAGGACCTGGGCTGCCCTGCGATCTTCCGCGACCTGATCGACCAGCCGCAGGGCCTGATCCTGGTGACCGGACCGACCGGCTCGGGCAAGTCGACCACGCTGGCGGCGATGCTCGACCACGTCAACAAGAGCGAATACGCGCACATCCTCTCGATCGAGGATCCGATCGAATTCGTGCATACCTCGCAGAAGTGCCTGATCAACCAGCGCGAGGTGCACCGCGACACCCACGGCTTCAATGAGGCTCTGCGCTCGGCGCTGCGCGAAGACCCGGACTACATCCTGGTCGGCGAAATGCGCGACATCGAGACCATCCGCCTGGCGCTGACCGCCGCGGAGACCGGCCACCTGGTGTTCGCCACCCTGCATACCTCGAGCGCGGCCAAGACCATCGACCGCATCATCGACGTGTTCCCGGCCGGCGAGAAGCCGATGGTGCGCTCGATGCTGTCCGAATCGCTGCGCGCGGTGATCAGCCAGGCGCTGCTGAAGAAGATCGGCGGCGGCCGCACCGCGGCGTGGGAGATCATGGTCGGCACCCCGGCGATCCGCAACCTGATCCGCGAGGACAAGGTCGCGCAGATGTATTCGTCGATCCAGACCGGCCAGCAGCACGGCATGATGACCCTGGACCAGCACCTGCAGGACCTGGTCAAGCGCGGCCAGGTGGCCAAGCAGCAGGCCCGTGAATACGCCAAGGACAAGCGCCTGTTCGAGTGACGGCGCGACCGGAGCACAGCCATGAGCACCATCGATTTCACCTCGTTCCTCAAGCTGATGGCGCATCAGAAGGCGTCGGATCTGTTCATCACCGCGGGCATGCCGCCGTCGATGAAGGTCCACGGCAAGATCTCGCCCATCACCCAGGAGCCGTTGACGCCGCAGCAGAGCCGCGACCTGGTGCTGAACGTCATGAGCCCGCCGCAGCGCGAGGAATTCGAGCGCACCCACGAATGCAACTTCGCGATCGGCGTGGCCGGGGTGGGACGCTTCCGCATCAGCTGCTTCTACCAGCGCAACCAGGTGGGCATGGTGCTGCGCCGGATCGAGACCAAGATTCCGAGCGTCGAGGAGCTGAACCTGCCGCCGATCGTCAAGACCCTGGCGATGACCAAGCGCGGGATCATCATCTTCGTCGGCGCCACCGGCACCGGCAAATCGACCTCGCTCGCGGCGATGATCGGCTACCGCAACCTGAACTCGACCGGGCACATCATCACGATCGAGGATCCGATCGAATTCGTGCACAAGCACGAAGGCTGCATCATCACGCAGCGCGAGGTCGGGATCGACACCGACAGCTGGGACAACGCGCTGAAGAACACCCTGCGCCAGGCGCCCGACGTGATCATGATCGGCGAGGTGCGCACCCGCGAGGGCATGGACCATGCCATCGCCTTCGCCGAAACCGGCCACCTGGTGCTGTGCACCCTGCACGCCAACAATGCCAACCAGGCGATGGACCGGATCATCAACTTCTTTCCCGAAGACCGCCGCGGCCAGCTGCTGATGGACCTGTCGCTGAACCTGAAGGGCGTGGTCGCGCAGCAGCTGATCCCGACGCCGGACGGCAAGGGGCGGCGGGTGGCGATGGAGATCCTGCTCGGCACGCCGCTGGTCCAGGACTACATCCGCGACGGCGAGATCCACAAGCTCAAGGAAGTGATGAAGGACTCGGTGCAACTGGGCATGAAGACCTTCGACCAGAGCCTGTTCGAGCTGTACCAGGCCGGCGAGATCAGCTACGAGGACGCGCTGCGCTACGCCGATTCGCAGAACGAGGTGCGCCTGCGGATCAAACTGGCCCAGGGCGGCGACGCGCAGACCCTGGCCCAGGGCATGGATGGGGTCGAGGTCGCAGAGGTGCGCTGATTCCCCGCGCCGCACCCGACGTCGAAAGGGGCGCATGGCGCCCCTTTTTTTTTGCGCAGCCAGCTCCGCATATGCGAATCTTTTACGTCGCCGGCCGCATGATCGCGGCTTCGCATGCAACCAGGGACGTTCCATGGAAATCGCCGATCGCCGTGTCGCCACCGTCCATTTCACCCTGACGGACGACAGCGGCAACACCCTCGCAAGTACCCAGGGCCATGCACCGCTGCTGCATCTGCAGGGCGGCGGCGGCATCATCCCGGCGCTGGAGCGGGCGCTCGAAGGCCGCAAGGCTGGCGACCGCTTCGAGGTGACCGTCGAGCCGCAGCATGGGTTCGGCCCGCATCATCCTGAGCTGGTGCAGACCCTGCCGCGTTCGGCCTTCAACGGTACGACGGCGCCGGTGGTGGGAAGCAGGCTGCAGGCCCGGACCGCGCGCGGCCCGCTGGACGTGATGGTGACCTCGGTCGACGAGGACAGCATCGGCGTGGACGGCAACCATCCGCTGGCGGGCAAGACCTTCAAGCTCGATGTGGAAGTCGTGGACGTGCGCCTTGCCACACCCGACGAGATCCAGTTCGGCGTGAAATAAGTCGCCCCCGTGCGCACCGCTGCCGTCGATCGATCGATGGTGCGCCAGGGGGCACCCTATGGGCGCATCCACATCGGTCGTGGCCGCAGCTTCGCGAGCTTGCGCTGGACGGGGCACGCCTCATGGTGCGCGCCGGGCAGGTAGCCCAGGCTCATCAGGAATTCGCCAGTGATCTCGCCGCCGGTGAAGCGGAAGGTCTTGCGGAACAGCTTGACCCAGTCTGCCTTGCTGCGCGTCTGTCCATCGTTGCGGGCATGCGCGTCGAGCCATTCGGCGAAGCCGCCATGCGAGTCGCGCAGCCCCCGCACCACCTGCGCGTTGTGGATCGCCGCATCCACCTTGAGCCGGTTGCGGATGATGCCGGGGTCGGCCAGCAGCCGTGCACGATCGCGCTCGCCATAGCCCGCGACCGTGTCGACGTCGAAGTCGTGGTAGGCGCGCCGGAAACCGTCCCGCTTCTTCAGGATGGTTTCCCAGCTCAGGCCGGCCTGGTTGATCTCCAGCAGCAGGCGCTCGAACAGGGCCGACTCCTCGCGCTGCGGGAATCCGTATTCGGTCGCATGGTAGGAGGCGTGGACGGGGTGCCCGGGGGCGAAGTCGCAGTAACCCGACATGGGAGTTCCGGCAGTGACGGCGGGAAGCCGGCCACCATCCTAGCCGGTAGAATGGGGGTCATGAACGGGGAAGTGTCCTTCGCCAACCAGCTGCTCATCGCGCTGCCCGCGCTGGCCGATCCCAACTTCGCGCGCAGCGTGACCCTGATCTGCCAGCACGATGCCGACGGCGCGATGGGCATCGTGGTCAACCGCACTTCCGAATACACCCTGGGCGACGTGCTGCAGCAGATGCAGATCGCCAGCGACGACGAGCGCCTGTGCGCGCAGGCGGTGCTGGCGGGCGGCCCGGTGCATCCGGAGCGCGGTTTCGTGCTGCACGATGGCGGTCGCGCCTGGGACTCGAGCATGGCGATCGCCGACGGCCTGTATGTCACCACGTCGCGCGACATCCTCGAGGCCATGGCGCGCGGCGAAGGTCCGCCCAACGCCACCGTCGCGCTCGGCTGCGCCGGCTGGGGCGCCGGCCAGCTGGAATACGAACTGGGCGAGAACAGCTGGCTGACCGCGCCTGCGGATGCCGAGCTGCTGTTCGCTACGCCGGTGGGGCATCGCTGGCAAAGCGCCGCCGGGCGCATCGGCGTGGATCTGTCGCGGATGGCGGATTATTCGGGGCATGCCTGAGCCATGGTCGCGACCACACCGGGCCGGATCCGCCACGACGGCACCGTGCTGGGTTTCGACGTGGGTGCCAGGCGCATCGGCGTGGCGGTGGGCAGCGCCTTCGGCCACGGTGCACGCGCACTGGCGGTGATCGACGTGCATCACGACAAGCCGGACTGGACGGCGATCGACCGGCTGCGCAGCGAATGGCGCCCCGACGGGCTGGTGGTGGGCGATCCCATGACCCTGGACGGGGGCGACCAGCCGATCCGGCGGCGTGCGCATGCCTTCGCCCGCGAACTGCAGGCGCGCTACGCGCTGCCGGTGGTGCTGGTGGATGAGCGCGCCAGTTCGATCGAGGCGGCGCAGCGTTTCGCGCTGGACCGTGCCGAAGGCCGTCGCCGCCGCCGCGATGCTGCAGCGCTGGATGCGGTAGCCGCGGCGGTGATCGTGGAGCGCTGGCTGGCGTCGCCGAACGAGGGCGTCGAGGTGGTCTGAAGCGGCGCGGCCGCATCGGCGCCGGCGGTACACGTGGTGGCCGTGCGAACAGGCGCGTCCGCCCAACCCTGCCCCGGGAAGAGGGGTTTGCAACGAGTCTTCAACGAGACGTTCCGATGCCCCAGGTCGATCAAGATGGACGCCTGCGCCACCTGCTGACGCTCGATGGCCTGTCGCCGGCGACGCTGACGGCCCTGCTCGACCGGGCGCAGGCGATGCTCGACGGCATCGACGACCGCTCCACGCTGGAAGGCGTCGCGGTCTGCACGCTGTTCTTCGAACCCTCCACGCGCACGCGCCTGAGCTTCCAGCGTGCCGCGCAGCGCCTTGGCGCGGACGTGCTGGGCTTCGATGCGTCCACGTCCTCCACGACCAAGGGCGAGACCGCGCTCGACACGCTGCGCAACATCGAGGCGATGGGGGTGCGTGGCTTCGTGGTGCGACATGCCCACGATGGCGCGGTGGCCGAACTGGCGGCAAGCGCCGCGCCCGGAACCGCCCTGCTCAATGCCGGCGACGGGCGCAGCGCGCATCCCACCCAGGGTCTGCTCGACATGCTGACCCTGCGCCAGGCGAAAGGGACGGATTTCCGCGAGCTGAAGGTGCTGATCGTCGGCGACGTGCGCCACTCGCGGGTCGCGCGCTCCGATCTGCATGCGTTGCGTGCCTTGGGCGCGGGCGAGATCCGCGTCTGCGGACCGGCCTCGCTGCTGCCGGAAGACGACACCCTGGCGGGATGCATCGTCACCCAGGATTTCGAAGCCGCGCTGGAGCACGTGGACGCGGTGATGATGCTGCGTCTGCAGCGCGAGCGCATGACCGAAGGCCTGGTCGACTCGCTCGAGGACTACCACCGCGACTACGGCCTGACTCCGCAACGCCTGCGCAGGGCAGCGCCCGATGCAGTGGTGCTGCATCCGGGACCGATGAACCGGGGCGTGGAGATCGACGACGCCGTGGCCGATGGCCCGCAGTCGCTGATCCTGCGCCAGGTACGCAATGGCGTGGCGGTGCGGATGGCCGTGCTCGAAGCGCTAATGGGGCGCGGGGGCTCCTGAGTTCGGGCTGCTGTCGCCTCGAGCGGACCCTACTTCCGTTGCGCGAACAGCCAGGGCCACAGCGCCGGCGTTTCCTGGTAGGCGGGATCCCAGCTGTTGTGGCTGGCATCGGGAAACTCGGTATGGCGCGCGTCCTTCGCGCCCGCCGCCTTCAGTGCGGCATCCATGCGGCGCGAAAATTCCGGCGGAACCGTGTCGTCCTTCGCGCCGTGGAAGATCCAGACCGGGATTTCGTGCAGTTTCGCGGCGACCGCCGCGTAGGGATCGGCCAGGCCGGCGATGCCCTGCACATTCATCGATGGGCGTTCCGGATGGGTCAGCCCGCCGCAGATCGGCACCAGTGCCGCGAACCGCTGCGGCGAGCGCAGGGCGTAGTCCCAGGTGCCGTACCCACCCATCGACAGGCCGGTCAGGTAGGTGCGGTCCGGATCGCCGTTGAATTCGCGCGTGGCGGCGTCGAGCTGTGCGAAGGCCATGTCCGCGACCTGGTTCCATTCCATGTTCTCCGGCGCCTGCGGAAACACCACGATGGCCGGGAAGTCCGACAGGTGCGCGCGCACGTAACCGCCGATGCCCACGTCCACCTGCTTGTGGTTGTCGCTGCCGCGTTCTCCGGAGCCGTGCAGGAACAGGATCACCGGCGGCCGCTTCCCGCCAGCGGCGCTGGACGGGACGAACACCTGGTAACGGTAGGTGCTGCCGTCGACGTCGACGCTGCGCTCCACGAACTCGCCGACGCTGCGCTGCGGCGCGCTCATGCAGGCCGCCAGCAGGCACAGGAACGCCAGCGACAGCGCGACAAGGATCTTGCGGGGCAGGGGCATGTCATCTCTCCGTCGAACATCAACGCAACAGGATCAGGGTCGCCAGGCCAAGGAAGCTCAGGAAGCCGACCACGTCGGTCACCGTAGTCAGGACCACGCCCCCGGCGAGGGCCGGGTCGATGTCCATGCGCTTTAGGGTAAGCGGTACCAGCACGCCGGCCAGCGCGGCTACGGCCAGGTTGATCACCATCGCCGCGGCGATCACCATCCCGAGCGGGGCGTCCTGGAACCACAGCGCGGCAACGATGCCGACCACCACCGCCCAGACCACGCCGTTGAGCAGGCCGACCAGCACTTCCTTGCGCAGGATCGGACGCAGGTTGCCGCGCGCCACCTGGCCCAGGGCCAGGCCGCGCACCATCAGGGTCAGCGTCTGGGTGCCGGCCACGCCGCCCATGCTGGCCACGATCGGCATCAGTACCGCCAGCGCCACGATCCGCTCGAGAGTGCCCTCGAACCGGCCGATCACCCACGAGGCCAGGAACGCCGTCGCCAGGTTGATGCCCAGCCAGATCGCGCGTCGCTTGGCCGCGCGCGGCACCGGGCTGAACAGGTCCTCGTCCTCGTTCAGGCCGGCCGCGCCCAGCGCCTGGTGTTCGGCCTGTTCGCGGATGATGTCGACCACGTCGTCGATGGTGATGCGGCCGAGCAGCACATTGCCTTCGTCCACCACCGGCGCCGAGACCCAGTCGTTGTCGGAGAATTCGCGGGCGACGTTCTCGTTGGATTCGTCGACATGGATCGACTCGAGTTCCTCGTCGATCAGCTTGTTGATCGGCGTGCTCGGGTCGCTCGTCACCAGGTCCTGGATCGCCACCCAGCCCATCAGCTGGTGACGGCGGTTGACCACGTACAGGTGGTCGGTGTGCTCGGGCAGCTCGCCGCGCAGGCGCAGGTAGCGCAGCACCACGTCGACGGTGGTGTCGGCGCGCACCGTGACCACGTCGGGGTTCATCAGGCGGCCGGCGGTGTCCTCGTCGTAGGACAACACCTGTTCCAGGCGCTCGCGGTTCTCGCGGTCCATCGACTTGAGGACTTCGTCGATGACCGTATCGGGCAGATCCTCGACCAGGTCGGCGAGATCGTCGATGTCGAGGTCCTCGACCGCGGCGACCAGCTCGTCGGGGTCCATGTCCGCGATCAGGCTTTCGCGCACCTCGTCGCCGACGTGGACCAGGACCTCGCCGTCGTCCTCCGGATCGACCAGTCCCCACACGATCTCGCGTTTGCCCGGCGGCAGCGATTCGAGCAGGTTGCCGATCTCTGCGGGAGACAGCGTGTTGACGTGCCGCCGCACGGGTCCGAGACGCCCGCTGTCCAGCGCGTCGGAAAGCAGACGCAGCTGGCGCGCGGTCTTGTCGTGGCGGACGGCTTCGGCCATGGAGGGCTTCCAGGATTCAAAGAAGCATGGTCGCGTCGCAACGACAGAGGGCGCGACAGGGTCAGGCGTTCATGCGCGCATTATCGCCCCTGCTGCGCGGAATGCCCACCCTGCATGGCGGATCGTGCGAGCTCGACCACGCCTCGTGCCGATGGGGCAGACAGCAAGGGTCGTGGTGAGCGGGTCGCGCCCGGCCCGCGGCGCGCTAGACCAGAGGCATTGCCGGACCGTTGGACTTCAGCCACTTTTCGATCGCGTCCCGGTTGCGTGCGCGCAGCAACGGGGCTACCCGCGCGCGAAGCGCGGAGTGATCGCAGGCGCGGATGGCGCGTCGCACCTCCAGCAGTGTTGCCGGATGCAGGCTCAGTTCGTCCAGGCCCAGCGCCAGCAGGATGGGCACGAGCGTCGCGTCGCCTGCCATCTCGCCGCACACTGCCGCTGGTTTGCCGCGTCGCCGCGCGGTGCGGATCACGTCGTGCAGCAGGCGCAGCATGGCCGGATGCAACGGCGTGTACAGCGCGCCCAGTGCCTCGTTGTTGCGGTCGGCCGCCAGCAGGTACTGCACCAGGTCGTTGGTGCCGATGGAAATGAAATCGATGTCGCCGATGAAGCCCGACAGCGCGATCGCGGCGGCGGGCACCTCGATCATCGCCCCCAGCGGGATGGACTCGGCGATCTCGTGCCCCTGGCTGCGCAGGTCGCGGGTCACGCGCTTGAGCAGGGCGCGGACCGCGAGGATTTCCTCGCGCGTGCTGATCATGGGCAGCAGGATCCGCACCGGACCATAGCCGGACGCGCGGACCATGGCGCGCAGCTGGGTTTCGAACAGGTCCGCCCGCGACAGCGACAGACGCACGCCTCTCAGGCCGAGCGCGGGATTGGGTTCGTCCCGCAGCGCCAGGCCGGTACCGTCCGCCTTGTCGGCACCCAGATCCAGTGTGCGGATGGTGACGGTGCGACCGGTCATGCCCAGCACCAGGTCGCGATAGGCACGGAATTGCTCTTCCTCGTCGGGCAGCTCGTTGCGTTTGAGGAACAGGAATTCGGTACGGTACAGACCCACTCCGGCCGACCCCAACGCGTGGGCCTCGGCCACGTCGACCAGGGATTCGGCGTTGGCATACAGCTTGATGTCGACGCCATCGAGGGTGCGCGAGGGTTCGCGTCGCAGGCGGTTGAGCTGGCGACGCTCGCGTGCCTGCTCCTTCAGCCGTGCGCGGTGCGCGCGCAGGTCGGCAGGCCCGGGTTCGCGCACGATCAGGCCGCTGCCGCCGTCCACTGCCAGGACATCGCCGTCGTTGATCTTCAGCAGCGCGTCGGCCGCACCGACGATCAGCGGCAGGTGCAGGCTGCGCGCCAGGATCGCGCTGTGCGAGAGCGCGCTGCCGGCGGCGGTGACCACGGCCATGACCCCCTGCGACTGCAGGTGCGCCAGTTCCGCCGGCGCCACGTCGTTGACGATCAGGATCTCGCCGGCGACACCCTGAAGTTCGGCGTCGTGGCTGTGCAAGGCGGCATGGATACGGCCGATGACCTGGTCGATGTCGTCGATCCGGCTGCGCAGATAGGCATCGTCCATGCCTTCGAACACGGCGGCGATGCGATCGCGCTGCAGGCGCAGGGCATAGTCGGCCGAGTAGCGGCCCTTCCTGATCAGCTCGTCCAGGCCCTGGAGGAGCTCGGGATCGTCGAGGAGCAGGGCGTGCAGATCGAGGAATTCGCCGACTTCGTGTGCCAGCGCGCCGTGCAGGCGGTCGCGCAGCGAGCGCATTTCGCCGCGCACGTCGGCGATCGCCGCATGCAGGCGCGCGATCTCGGCGTCGACGTCGTCGATGAGCTCTTCGGCGACGTCGAGCGCATGCGGCTGGCGCACGCGCGCGCGGCCCAGCGCCGCCCCGCGCGAGGCCCCATGTCCCTGCAGCTCGAGCCTCATCAGCCGTCCTCGTCGAAACGGCGGTCGAACAGCGCGGCGACCGCTGCTGCGGCAGCAGCTTCGTCCTCGCCGTCCACCCGCAGCAGCACCGGGGTCCCGGCCCCGGCGGCCAGCAGCATCACCCCCATGATGCTCTTGGCGTTGACCTCGCGTCCCTTGGCCGAGAGCGTGGCATTGCACCGGAACGACGACAGCGCCTGCACCAGTTTGGCGGTCGCGCGTGCATGCAGCCCCAGGCGGTTGCTCACGATGAACTCGCGTTCAAGCATCGTTGCGGTCCCTAGGCGTCGCCATGGATGACTCCGTTGCGCGCGCCGGCCGCGGCCACTGCAGGCAATTCTTCCAGGCCGAGTTCGGCGTAGTTCATCACCCGCAGCAGCATCGGCAGGTTCACCGCCGACACGCGCCGTACGGGCGTGCCGATGCGGGCGAGTTTGGCCGCCAGGTTGCTGGGCGAGGCGCCGTACAGATCGGTGAGCACCAGCACGCCGTCGCCGCTGTCGACGCGGCGCAGTGCGCTGCTGGCCTGGGGTAGCAACAGGTCGGGGTCGGCATCGAACGGCAGCTCGAACGCCTCGGTCTTCAGCGGCAATTGCCGCAACAGGCGCGTGGCCACCGCCAGCAGTGCGGTGCCGAGCCCTTCGTGGGTCAGGAGGAGAACGCCAACGGCCATGCCAGCAACTTAGCAGAGCCGGGTGACGCCCCGGAAGCGTCCAAAGAAAAACGCTGCGGACCGTGGTGCGGTCCGCAGCGCGGGGTGCGACATGGCGCCTGCCCGCACGATGCAGGCAGGGACGCCTGCGTGGCTTACTGGCTCGGAGGCGTGCTGGGGTTGGCCTCGGGACTCTCGGGCGGCGTTTCCGGCTCGCCGGTAGCGTCGGCCGGGGGCGGCATCGGTGCTTCGTTGCTGGTGCCAGGATCGGTGCCGTCGCTGGGAGGTGGTGTCGTGGTGTCGCTGGGAGGGGCGGTTTCCGGCGGCGGGGCGGTATCGGCCGGCGCGGCCTCCGGTTCCATCGTTTCCGGCGCCGGGGCGGCATCGTCGGCCGGCTTGTTGCAGCCGGCGAGTGCGAGCAACGCCAGCAGCGGCAGGGCCAGCCGAAGGCCGGTGGATCCTCTCATGTTCATGCGAAAACTCTCCTTTGTTGCGATGACAACCGGGCGGTTGATCCAACAGGAGACTAAGCGCGTGGATGGAAAGCGAACGCTATCGCAACAGAAAAATTGCGTAAGTTGCGCGTGCCCTGTGTCGCAGGTGCGGCCCGGGGTTCGCCGGGGCGACGTGTTGCGTCAATCGAGTTCGCGGTGATGCACGGCCACTTCGGGCCAGCCGCGCGCGCGCGCGAATTCCGCCAGCTTTTCGGCCAGATACACCGAACGGTGGCGTCCGCCTGTGCAGCCGAAGGCGATGGTGGCGTAGCTCCGGGTGCTCGATTTGAGCTTGGGCAGCCACGCATCGAGGAAATCGGAGACGTGTCGCACATACTCGGCGACATCCTCCTGGGCGTCGAGGAAGTCGCGCACGTCGGCATCGCGACCCGATAGCGGACGCAGCTGCGGATCCCAGTGCGGGTTGGGCAGGACCCGGGCGTCGAACACGAAGTCGGCATCGGCCGGCACGCCGCGCCGGTAGGCGAAGGATTCGAACAGCAGCGACAGGGTGCTGTCGTCGACCAGGCCGAATCCGGTGATCACTTCACGCCGCAGCTGGTGCACGTTGAGCGCGCTGGTGTCGATGACCACGTCGGCGATCGCGCGCAGCGACTTGAGCACCTTGCGCTCGAGCGAGATCGCGTCGGCCAGCGCCAATCCCAGGTGACTGAGCGGATGGCGCCGACGCGTGTCGGCATAACGCTTGAGCAGCACGTCGTCGTTGGTGTCGAAGAACACCAGCCGCGGATCCAGGCCCAGTGCACCGACTCTGGCGAGCGACTTCGGCAGGTTGGCCAGGTCCCCGCGGCTGCGCACGTCGATGCCCACCGCCAGCTTCTGCGAAGCCCGGTCCGGATGGGTCGCAGTGCGGATGAAGTCGGGCAGCAGTTCCGCCGGCAGGTTGTCGACGCAGTAGAAGTCCAGGTCCTCGAGGGTGTTGAGCGCGACCGTCTTGCCCGACCCGGACATGCCGCTGACCACGACCAGGGTCGAAGTGCCGTTGCCGCTCACGTCGAACGTTCCAGGAAATGGCTGTGCCGGGCCATGAAGGCCGCTGCCGGGTCGACGCCCTTCGCGCGGAGGATGTGCATGCGCGTCGCCGCTTCTGTGAGCACCGCCAGGTTGCGGCCGGGCATCACCGGCAGGGTGATCAGGGGCACGTCGAGGTCGAGCACGTGGCGCGTGCCCAGGTCGCCGGTCAGGCGTTCGATCCCGGCGGGCTTGGGCTCCAGGTGCGGCCGGGTGAGGTGCACGATCAGGCGCAGGTACTTGTTCCGTTTCACCGCAGTGTCGCCGAACATCTGGCGGATGTTGAGCACGCCCAGGCCGCGCAGCTCGAGCATGTCCTGCAGCATCTCCGGGCAGGTGCCGTCGAGCACGTCGGGTGCAATCTGGGTGAACTCCGGGGCGTCATCGGCGACCAGGCGGTGTCCGCGGGTCACCAGTTCCAGCGCCAGTTCGCTCTTGCCCGAGCCCGATTCGCCGGTGATCAGCACGCCGATCGAATAGATCTCCATGAACACGCCGTGCAGCGTGACCCGCGGCGCGAGGGTGCGTGCCAGGTGGTATTGCAGGTGGTTGAGCAACTCGTGCCCGCGGCGCGGCGAGCGCCACAGCGGGGTATCGGATTCCTCGGCGGCGATGCGCAGGTCTTCGGGACAGGCCTGGTCCTTGCTCACCACCAGTGCGAGTGGCCGGAACTGCATGATCCGTTCGATCGTTTCCCAGCGCTGGCGCGAATCCAGCCCGTCGAGCCAGGCCAGTTCCTCGGTACCCAGGATCTGAACCTTGTTGGGATAGATCGCATTGAGATATCCGGCCAGCGAGGGCCGGCGGGCCACGGTATCGACCGATTCGAGCACTCGCTCCGCACCGCGCAGTCCGGCCAGCCAGCGAAGTCCGAGGCGCTCGCCGAGCTGGTCGAACAGGGTCTGGGCGCTGATGCTCTGGGTCATCACGCTGCGGCGGCAGGCCGCGACAGCAGCAGGGCGCGCAGCGTGTCGGTATCCGGTGCGGCGCGCAGCGCGGCGCGGAACCCGGCATCGGCGAAGCGCTCGGCCAGTTCCGCCAGCCATTGCAGGTGCTGCTGGGTGAAATGCTCGGGCACGGCCATGGCGAAGACGAGGTCCACCGGCTGGTCGTCGCCGGCGGCGAACTCCACCGGGCGACCCAGGCGCAGAAAAGCCGCCCGTACGTCGTCGTAGGCGCCGCTGCGGCCATGCGGAATGGCCACGCCGTGTCCGATCGCGGTACTGCCCAGGCGTTCGCGCTGGCGCAGCGCGTCGGCGATGATCGAAGTGTGGGTCGGCGATGCGTCCGCGAGCAGGCGTGCCGCGGCGTCAAGCACCGTGTCACGGTCTCCAGGCTCGGCCAGCAGGCCGATGCGGTCGGCAGACAGCAGATCGGAAAGCGGCATGCTAGGGACAGGCCCTGACCTGCAGGTCAGCCGAAGTCGCGCGCGACGCCGGCGGCGCGCTGGCGGCTGGTGGTCAACTTTTCCTTGTGCTTCATCAGCAGCCGGTCGAGCTTGTCGGCGAGCAGGTCGATCGCCGCGTACATGTCGATGGCGCTGGCATCGGCGTGCAGGGCCTTGCCGGAAATGCTGATCGTCGCCTCGGCCCGGTGATTCGGCTTGTCCATGGTCAGCAGTGTGCGCACCTCCAAGGGATGCTCGTAGTGTCGGCCCAGCCGCGAAAGCTTGCTTTCGACGTAATCGCGCAGTGCCGGGGTGACTTCGATCTGCTGGCCATGGGTTTCGATGCGCATCGCATTCCTCCTGCGGGTGCCCGGGCCCGGATGGGCGAGGGGCTGTGTCTGAAGCATGGCGCGTCGGCGGACCGGTCGGAGTGAAAAAAACGTTGCGCAGGCTGGGCAACCGGTACTGTGATCACTCCAGGCGAACCCGATCATGCGACGAGGGAATGTTCATGGCTTCGCGGTATTTTGCCACGGTGCGCCGCGCCACCGGCACGCCGGTGGCCTTGAGCGTTTCGGCCAGGCGCGCGTCGGAAAGCGGTTTTCGGGGATTCTCCGCATCGATCAGGCGCCGGATCATGGCCTGGATCGCGGTGCTGGAGGCTTCACCGCCGCCCTCGGTGTCGATGCCCGAGGCGAAGAAGCCACGCAAGGGCAGGGTGCCGCGTGGTGTGCGCACGTATTTGCGCGAGATCGCGCGCGAAACGGTGGATTCGTGCAATCCGACCGCGGCGGCGACTTCGCGCAGGGTGAGCGGGCGCAGCGCCTGGGCGCCGAATTCCAGGAATCCGGATTGCTCGCGCACCAGGCAGCGCACTACCTTGAGCAGGGTCTCGCCGCGGGCTTCGATGTTCTTCAGCAGCCAGCGCGCCTCCTGCAGGTGTCCACGCAGGTAGGCCGCATGGGTACCGGCGCTGCCGTCGTTGAGCATCTGCTCATAGCCGCGGTGGATCACCGGCCTCGGTCGGTGGTTCGCGGCCAGGGCGACCCGCCATACGCCCTGCTGACGCCAGATCACGCAGTCCGGGGTGATGTAGGTGTCCGGAGGCAAGGCCCCGACCTGGGCGCCCGGGCGGGGGTCGAGCGTGCGCAACAGGTGCAGCGCGGCGGTTGCCGCGTCCGGGCTGCAGTGCAGCTCGCGCGCCAGCGCGTCGATCCCCAGCTTGGGCAGGCGCTCGATCTGCCCGGCAGCGATCCGCAGGGCGAGCTCGCGGCCGATAGTCGCCTCCGGCAAGGCCGCCAGCTGCAGCTGCAGGCATTCCCCCAGATCGCGGGCGCCGACGCCGGCCGGGTCGAGCCGCTGGATCTGGTGCAGCACGACCAGCACCTGGGCCTCGTCCACGGTGAGGTCGGGTGCCAGGCTCTCGGCAATGGCTGCGGGCGTTTCGCGCAGATAGCCGTCGTCGTCTAGCGCGTCGATCAGCGCGGCGCCGATGCGGCGGTCGCGCGGCGACAGATGGGTGAGGTGCAGCTGCCACAGCAGGTGGTCGCGCAGGCTCTCGCTCTCGGCCACCCGTTCGGCGGGATCGCCCTCGCTGTCGTCGCCGTCCATCGCCGGGCCGCGTCGCTCTTCCCAGGGCTCGCCCAGACGGTCCCAGGGCTCGGCCTGGTCCGGAACGCTCTCCACCTCGCGCTCCTGTTCCGGGTGGTCTTCACCACCGACCTGGATTGGCTCGGGTTCGGACCAGTCGAGCAGCGGATTGGACTCGACCGCTTCGGCGATCTCGGCTTCCAGTTCCAGGGTCGACAGCTGCAGCAGGTGGATCGCCTGGCGAAGCTGGGGCGTCAGCACCAGATGCTGGCCCAGCGATGTCTGCAGTCTGGCTTTCATTCGCGTACGACAACGGCCCCAGGGGAGGACGTCGGCCGCGAACCGCTACAGGCGGAACGACTCGCCCAGGTATACGCGCCGCACGTCGGGATTGGCCAGCAACGCGTCCGGAGCTCCCTGCGCGAGCACGCTGCCTTCGCTCAGGATATACGCACGGTCGCAGATGCCAAGGGTTTCGCGCACGTTGTGGTCGGTGATCAGCACCCCGATGCCGCGGGCCTTGAGGTGGCCCACGATCCGCTGGATCTCGCCGACCGAAATCGGGTCGACGCCGGCGAAGGGCTCGTCCAGCAGCATCAACCTGGGCCGCGCCGCCAAGGCGCGCGCGATTTCCACCCGGCGGCGCTCGCCACCGGAGAGGCTGGCGCCGATCTGGTCGGCGACGTGCGCGACCTGGAGTTCGTCCATCAAGCCGGCCAGTTCGCGCTCGGCGCCTGCCTTGTCCAGGTCGCTGCGCAGCTCCAGGACCAGGCGCAGATTGTCGGCCACGCTGAGCTTGCGGAAGACCGAAGGCTCCTGTGGCAGATAGCCGACGCCGAGCTTGGCCCGGCTGTACATCGGGTCGGCGGTGATGTCGCGCCCGTCCAGGGTGATGCTGCCGGCGTCCGCCGGCACCAGGCCAACGATCATGTAGAAGCAGGTGGTCTTGCCGGCGCCATTGGGGCCGAGCAGGCCGACCACTTCGCCGGCGTCCAGGGTCAGGCCGAAATCCTTGACGACCTCGCGCGAGCGGTAGCGTTTGCGCAGGCCCTGCGCGACCAGCATCAGCCCTGTCCCTGCGACTTCGGCTGGATCCGCATCTTGACCCGTCCCGCGCCCTCGCCGCCGCTGTTCACCTGTCCGGTCTTGAGGTTGTAGACCACGCGCTCGCCGCTCATGGTGCCGCGCGGCTGTTCGATGGACACGTTGCCGGTGAACACCACGATTTCGGTCTGCAGGTTGTAGTCGACCTTGCTGGCGCGCGCGGTCATCGGCGTGCCGTCGTCCATCTGCTGCTTGAGCACCACCGGCCCCCCGGTGAGCACGGCGCGCTGCGGATTGCCGTTCTTCGACAGCGAGATCTCGGCACGGTCCGAACGGATGTCGAGGCTGCCCTGGCGGATGGTCACGCCTTCGGACAGGATCGTGGGCGAGCGGTCGTCGAGCGTGCCTTCCTGGCGGCCGGCGTCGATATCCATCGGCTGGCCACGGTCGGAGGTCTTCGCGGCGGCGTCGGTTGCGACCAGCCCGCCCAGGACGGCGACGAGCGCCATCGCCAGAAAATTAGCGGTTCGATCGAACATAGCGGGAACGCACCTGCGAAAGGAGTGTGTAGCGCTTGTCGGCCAGATCGGCTTCCAGGCCACGGCCGCGCAGTATAGAGCCGGGCTGGGTGATGGTCACGGCGCTGGCGGACGTGGCGCGGTTCGCATCCGGGAATACGTTCAGTTGCTCGGTCTTCATGTTGACCGGCCGTGCGTCCCCTTCGGGGCTCCGGGCCTCGACGTTACCGCGCAGGCGGATTTCCTCGCGATTGTCGCTGACCCAGCCGGTCTTCGAGCGCACCTCCCAGTAGCCGCCCTGCTTGTCGGGCAGCAGGAACAGCGGCGTCGTGAGATCCATCGTCTTAGCCCCCGGAGTCTGCTGCAGCAGCGGCGCGCGCAAGGTGAACGATTCCTTGCCCGAGTTGTCGAGCGCGATCAGTTCGAAGTCGTGCAGCACGTAACCCGAGCGTCCGGACGCCGCGTGCGCTTGTTCCTCCACGACGCGATCGCGCCAAAGCGACCAGCCCGACAGCGCCGCGGCGATCAGCAGCACAACGCCCAGGATCATGCGCGGACTCATGCCTGCGCCCCATGTTTCAGGGCGGCGTCGAGCAGGCCGCTGCCCTGCGTGGCCTGTTCGATCAGCGCGTCGACATGCCCCTGCGCCGCCAGGATCAGGTCGCACAGTTCGCGTGCCGCGCCTGCGCCGCCGTGCGCGACGGTGCGCCAATGCACGCGTTCGCGGGTCCACGCATGCGCATTGGCCGGTGCCACCGCCAGCCCGGCGGCCGTGAGCGCGGACAGATCGGCCAGGTCATCGCCCATGAAAGCCACCTGGTCCAGGCCGATGCCCATCGCGCCGGCGATCTCGCGCACCTTGGCCAGCTTGTCGTGGACGAACGTGTGCGAGGCCACGCCCAGTTCCTTCGCCCTGAGTTCGGCCACCGGGCTGCGGCGTGCGGTGATGAACGCCACCGCGATTCCCGCCGACTGCAGCAGCTTCAGGCCCAGTCCGTCGGTCGCATGGAAGGCCTTGAATTCCCGCCCTTCGCCGTCGTAGATCAGGCGCCCGTCGGTCAGGGTGCCGTCCACGTCGAAGCATGCGAGCTTCACCTTCGCGGCGCGCGCGAGGATGTCGGACGGGTAATCGCTGGTGTGGGAATAGCGCACGGGATTCTGGATTGTGGATCGATTCGAGGTTGGTTCGGGATCGTGGCGCGACACGCCTGCACAGTGCCGGACAGCTGCAGATCGAAGCAGGGCCAGAATGACAGGAAACCGGGCAACCTGCCTTTACCGAGCATCAATCGCGGAGCAGGGACGCGCCGCAGTCACACCACCCGCGCGCGCAGCAGATCGTGGATGTTGAGCGCGCCCACCACCCGGCGCTGGTCGTCCAGCACCAGCAAGGCGTTGATCTGGTGTGCCTCCATCATCCGTGCGGCTTCGACCGCCAGCGCGTCGGAGGCGATCGTCTTGGGCGCGCGGGTCATGACATCGTCGATGCGGGTCGTGCGCAGGTCCACGCTGCGGTCGTCAAGCGTGCGGCGCAGGTCGCCGTCCGTGTACAGACCGAGCAGTCGGCCGTCGGCATCGACCACCGCGGTCATGCCCAGGCGCTTGCGGCTCATCTCCACCAGCGCATCGCTCAGGCTGGTGTCCGAGGCGACGCGCGGAACCGCGTCGCCGCTATGCATCACGTCGGTGATATGCAGCAGCAGGCGCCGCCCGAGCGCGCCGGCCGGATGCGATCGGGCGAAATCATCGGCGGTGAAGCCGCGCGCCTCCAGCAGCGTCACCGCGAGCGCATCGCCCAGCGCCAGCGATGCGGTGGTGCTGGCGGTCGGGGCCAGGTCCAGCGGGCAGGCCTCGGCAGGCACGCTGACGTCCAGATGCACGTCGGCCTCGCGCGCGAGCGCCGAGGCGGGGCGGCCGGTCATCGCGATCACGCGGTTGCCCTGGCGGCGCAGGACCGGCAGCAGCATCAGCAGCTCGTCGTTTTCGCCCGAGTACGACAGTGCCAGCAGCACGTCGGTATCGGTGACCATACCCAGGTCTCCGTGCCCGGCTTCGCCCGGATGCATGTAAAAGGCCGGGGTGCCGGTAGAGGCCAGGGTCGCCGCGATCTTGCGCGCGATATGGCCCGACTTGCCCATGCCGGTGCAGACCACGCGCCCGCGGCAGGCCAGCAGCAACTCGCAGGCAGCCGAAAACGCCCCGTCGATGCGCGCCGATACGGCCTGCAAGCCCTGGGTTTCGATCTCGAACACGCGGCGCCCGCTGGCGGCGAAATCGAACCCTGGCTCGGGGATCGCTTGCGAGGACATGCGAGGGACGGCTTCCGCTAGACTGAGCTATTCATTTTACGCGCACGAGGCTGCACCCCGTCTTTCACGCGGGTCGTTGCCGGCCGGCGCCACCACCGGATGCCCATGAACGCAGAATCCATCCGCCAATTGATCGAACAGGGGCTGCCCGGGGCCCGGGTCGAGGTCCAGGGGGAGGACGGGGTGCACTTCGAGGCCCGCGTGGTCTGCGCCCAGTTCGCCGGCAAGCTGCCACTGGCGCGCCACCGCATGGTCTACGCCACCCTCGGCGAGCGCATGGGAGGCGAGATCCATGCCCTGGCGCTCAGGACGCTGACACCGGAAGAAGCCGCACAGGCGTCCGGCTGATGCAGAAGATCCTGGTCACAGGCGGCCCGAGCCTCACGGGCGAGGTCCGCATTTCAGGCGCGAAGAACGCGGTCCTGCCGATCCTGTGCGCCACGCTGCTGGCCGATGGGCCGGTGGAGGTGCGCAATGTGCCGAAGCTGCACGACGTGCTGACCACGGCGAAGCTGCTGCAGCAGCTCGGCGCCGGCGTCGAGCGCAGCGAAGGCGCCATGACCATCGATCCGCGCGGCGTCAACAGCCACGTGGCGCCATACGATCTGGTCAAGACGATGCGTGCCTCGGTGCTGGTGCTGGGCCCGCTGCTGGCGCGCTTCGGCGACGCGGAAGTGTCGTTGCCCGGCGGCTGCGCCATCGGCTCGCGCCCGGTCGACCTGCACCTCAAGGGCCTGCAAGCGCTGGGTGCGGACATCAGCGTCGATCACGGCTTCATCAAGGCCAGCGCGAAGCGGCTGCGCGGCGCGCGCCATGTCTTCGAGATGGTCAGCGTCGGCGCCACCGAGAATGTGCTGATGGCCGCGACCCTGGCCGAGGGCACCACCGTGCTCGAGAACGCGGCGATGGAGCCGGAGATCGTCGACCTGGCCGACTGCCTGCGGGCGCTGGGTGCGCGGATCAGCGGTGCCGGCACCCCGCGCATCACCATCGAAGGCGTCGACACGCTGCGTGGAGGAAGCCATGCGGTGGTGGCCGACCGGATCGAAACCGGCACCTTCCTGGTCGCTGCGGCGATGACCGGCGGCCGCGTGGTCGCGCGCAATGCGCGGCCGGACACGCTCGACGCCGTATTGGACAAGCTGCGCGAAGCCGGCGCGGACGTCATGGTCGAAGGCGACAGCATCGCCCTGGACATGCGCGGACGCAGGCCGCGCGCGGTCGACATCGTCACTGCTCCGCACCCGGGGTTTCCCACCGACATGCAGGCGCAGTTCATGGCCATGAACTGCATTGCCGAGGGGACCGGGATCATCCACGAGACGATTTTCGAGAACCGCTTCATGCACGTGCAGGAGCTGCTGCGGTTGGGCGCCGATATCCGGGTCGACGGGCATACCGCAGTGGTGCGCGGCATCGAGCGCCTCAGCGGCGCGCCGGTGATGGCCACCGACCTGCGCGCGTCCGCCTCGCTGATCCTGGCCGGTCTGGCCGCCGACGGCGACACTCTGATCGACCGCATCTACCACCTCGATCGTGGGTACGAGAATATCGAGGCCAAGCTGTCGGGGTTGGGGGCGAAGATCCGGCGGCTGGATTAGCGAATCGCTGATCCGTCGTCCCCGCGGGAACCCGTGGACGTCTCCGTTGTGGTTTCGAGGCAAAACCATCCATTCGGGCACAGAGCTTTCGCCTGCCGGCGAGTTACTTTCTTTGCTGGTGCAAAGAAAAGTAACCAAAAGAAAGCACCTTCCTCGTGACGTCAAACCCGCTCATGGGATCTGCGGTGTCGTCGCCATTTTCGCAGCGGACATCCGTGTCCGCTCCGAAAACGGCCGGCATCCATGCCGGCCGCCCTCCGGGTGCCCGGATACGAGTCGCATACGCAGAGTGGGGAACGTCAAGGGCTCGAGCCATCAGCCGCTAGCGCGATCGGTGGGTTGGTGGCATCCGCCATTGACTTTCTTTCTCCGCCAGTAGCCACCTGCGTCCGGAAACCCCGAAGGGGCGGCGGCCATGGATGGCCGCCGTTTTCGGATCGAGCCATGGATGGCGAGTCCGAAAATTGCTTCGGCATCCGCATTCCTTGAGCGATCTGGATCCATTGAGGTGCTTTCTTTGGTTACTTTCTTTGCACCAGCAAAGAAAGTAACTCGCCGGCAGGCGAAAGCTCTGCTCCTAATGGCATGACATCCAGACACCGAAAGGCAGGGGCAGCGTCCTTGGGTCCCCGCCTACGCGGGGATGACGAGATCAGTGGGCCATTCGCGCTTGCGAGCATTCGCTGCAGAGCGCACCAGGAAAGAAAGTAACCCGCATTCAGGCGAAAGCTCTACGCCCGAAGGGCGCATGGTTTTGGCTTCAGATGCACAAGAGTTACTGCCTTGGGACCTCCGTTAATCGGGCTTGGGAGGACGCGTTCTTCGGATGTTTGCAGCAGCCTCGCCGAGCTTGAGAACGCATCACCGAAACGAAAAAAGCCCGCCATCGGCGGGCTTTTTTGATCTGGTACACGACGCTCAGTTCAGCGACTTGATCTTTAGGTCGATCTGGTCCTTGCCGTCCTTGCGCTGCAGGATGCGCGCCGGCACCGGCAATCCGTCCACCACCCAGGCCAGATACTGCTTGTTGCCGTCGGTATGGGTGACCTTGGTGGCCTCGCGCTGCCTGCCGCCGATCTCGATCGTTTCCTTGCCGCTCACCGTGTAGGTCATGCGCTTGACCCGGCCGTCGTCGACCATGCGGTAGTTCATGGGCTTGCCCGCCGCGGCGTCGCGCGCCACCGCCAGGTTCACCAGCATCGCGTCGAGGTCGCCGTCCTGCAGCTTCACCGGCCCGGCGCGCTCGGCCTTGACGTCGCCGCTCCAGCGCGCCTCGCCCTTGGCCCAGTCGTAGCTGGCGGTCTTGTTCGACTTCTTGATCAGCAGCAGCGATGAGTCGGTTCCCGAGAGCGGCCGGAACTCACCGCCCTTGTCTTCGAATGTGGTGCTCTGGACGAGCTGGGCCACGTTGCTGCGGATGCTCATGGTGTATTTCCAGCGGTTGCTGCCCGCAGGTTCGATCCGCATCTGCCCGGCGCCCTGCAGGCCCATGTAGCTGGCGGTGTAGTCGGCCGTGAAGGGCTTGACCGCAAGCGCCGACGCACTTGCGGTCAGGGCCAGTAGGGCTGCGCCGATCAGCAGGGGAGTGGATTTCTTCAGGTCCATGGGGTACTCCAGGCTCGAAAGCTGTTGTGCGGGTCAGTGATATTCGGTCAGGCGCAGGTCGGTCGTGTCCTTGCCATCCTCGCGCTGCAGGATGCGGATCGGCGTCGGTACGCCGGCGGCGACCCAGATCACGGTCTGCTCGCTGGACGGCGCCGAACCGGCTGGCTGGACGCGCTCGACGCGCATCGCGTCGTAGCTCAGTTCGCCGACCTGGACCAGTTCGGTCTGCGGAGCCACCTGGTAGAAGTGGTCGCGCACGCGGCCGTCGTCGACGAAACGGTACTGCAGGGTCTTGCCCGGTTGGGCGTCGCGGATCACGGCAAGGTTGATCAGCAGCCCGCTCATGTCGCCCGGTTGCAGCGGCACGGGCCGCTGCCGCGTCTTCTTGACGTCGCCGGTCCAGCGCGCGCTGTGCGCGTTCCAGTCGTAGGTACCGATGGTCTTGCGGTTGGACAGGAACACCCGTTTGACCAGGGCCTGGCTGAGCGGACGGTACTGGTTGCCCACGTTGTCGAACAGCGTGCTCTGCTGCAGATTGAGTCCGGTCAGGCGCATCAGGCCACCGCCCTTCAGGTTCAGGTCGACGCGCCAGCGCGCGCCGCCCAGCGGTACGGCCTGCATCGTCGCATTCCCCAGCGCGCGACCGTTGTTGTGGACTTCATAGCTGGCCACGAACGGTTCGAGCGGCCGCGGCGGCTCCTGCGCGCCTTCCATCCCGGGCGCGGGCGCTGGCTGGGATTGCGCGATGGCGGTGCCCGCGAGCAGCAGCAACAGGCCGGCGCAGGCGGTGAGGGCGAACGGGCGAAGCATGGGCTTGCGAGGTCCTGGGTGGCGTTGCCACAAATCTCGTGGAATCAATCGGTTAGGCGCCGCAATCTAGCTGCAGCGGCGTAAACAGGGGATGACCGTCGAGCAGCACACCCTCGCCCTGTTCAGCCACGCGACCTGAAAGGCACAGCGCCAGGACATCGATCAGCAGCCGGTGTTCGCGAGGAAGCAGGCGCTCGGCCAGCGTTTCCGGGGAATCGTCGGGCAGGACCGGGATGCGCACCTGCGCGATCACCGCGCCGGCGTCCAGTTCGGGCACCACGAAATGCACGCTCGCGCCATGTTCGGTGTCGCCGGCCTCGAGCGCGCGCCGATGGGTGTGCAGGCCACGGTATTTCGGCAGCAGCGAGGGATGGATGTTGAGCAGCCTGCCGCGGAACCGGCGCACGAAATCGGCGCCGAGGATGCGCATGTAGCCGGCGCATACGATCCAGTCGGGCTGCACCGCATCCACGGCATCGGCCAGGGCGGCATCGAAGGCTTCGCGGAACGGAAACGACTTGGCGTCCGCGCTCCAGCGCAAGCGTTCGGGCACGCGTTCCAGTGCGTGCGCGCCGGGCTTGTCGGAAAACACGCCGGCTATTTCGGCCGCCAGCCGGCCCTCGGCGATCGCATCCAGGATCGCCTGCAGATTGCTGCCGCGGCCCGAGGCCAGGACCGCGATCCGGCGCGAAGTCGAATCCGCCGACCTCATGCCGCGTGCGTCGGCATCAGGATCTGCGGAAAGCCCACCACGATCACGATCACCAGGATCCAGGGCAGCAGCGCGAACAACGTGGCCACGATCACCTGCGACCGGTTGAGGCGGCCGCGGAAATCCAGCAGGAACGACACCCAGTAGGCGCCCAGCGCCACCACCGCAAGCAGGGCGATCCGCATCAGCCGGATCGCCGGTTCGGGTGCGACGAACAACAAAGTCAGGCAGGCCAGGAAGGCGACACTGGCGCCCGCCAGCAGCCAGCGGCTGCGCCGGCTGAGATCGGATAGCTGGATGCCGATCAGCATCAGCCGATGCGCACGCGACCGCCGCTCCCGGCGGGCACCACCTGGCCGATACGCCGGTGCGACAGCTGCAGGGCGGACAACTCCGCTTCCACCGCGCCCGCGGCATCGGGCGCGACCACCAGTACGAATCCGATCCCGCAGTTGAAGGTGCGCCACATTTCCGCGTCGGCGACACCGCCTTCGTGCTGCAGCCACTCGAACACCGGGGGCAATGCCAGTGTGCCGGCATCGATGTCCAGGCCCAGGGCCTCAGGTACGACGCGAATGATGTTCTCGCTCAGGCCGCCGCCGGTGATGTGGGCCATGGCATGGATGGCATCGCCCTGCGCACCGCGCAGGAGTTCAAGCACCGGCTTTACGTACAGCGCGGTGGGCGCCATCAGCGCGTCGACCAGGCAGGTTCCGCCGAGGTCGAGTTCGCCCGGGCGCCCAGCGCGCTCGAAGATGCGGCGGATCAACGAGTAGCCGTTGGAATGCGGCCCGCTGGAAGCGATCCCCAGCAACAGGTCGCCGGCGCGCACGCGGGCGCCGTCGCGCAGCTGGGATTTCTCCACCGCGGCCACGCAGAAGCCGGCCAGGTCGTATTCGCCCGGCGGGTACATGTCGGGCATTTCGGCGGTCTCGCCGCCGATCAGCGCGCAGCCGGACAGCTCGCAGCCGCGGGCGATGCCGCCGACCACGGCGACGGCGGTGTCGACATCGAGCTTGCCGGTGGCGAAGTAATCGAGGAAAAACAGCGGCTCGGCGCCCTGCACCAGCACGTCGTTCACGCACATCGCCACCAGGTCGATGCCGATGGTGTCGTGGCGGCCGAGCTGCTGCGCAAGCTTGAGCTTGGTGCCCACGCCATCGGTGCCCGAGACCAGTACGGGTTCACGGTACTTGCCGGTCAGGTCGAACAGGGCGCCAAACCCGCCCAGGCCGCCCATGACTTCGGGCCGGAAGCTGCGCCTGACCAGCGGCTTGATGCGTTCGACGAGCTCGTTGCCGGCATCGATGTCGACGCCCGCATCCCGGTAGGTCATCCCGCTGGAAGACGCGGGGCCGGCGGGGTCGGGGGTAGCGGGATGGCTCACGGGCAGTCCGGCAGCGCGTCTGGGGCGCGGCGAGCGGCGATTTTAGCAGCGCGCGCGCGTTCGCATGGACGCGGGAGCGCGCCTGCGGCACCATTTCACAATTCGCCAGCGATTAGGGATGTGCGATGCGGCCAGAAGCGCGGAGCGAGGGACTGCGATTCTCGAGGGTGCGGAACGCGGGCCTGCGCGTCGGGCTGGCGCTGGCGTGCCTGCTGGCCGCGGGCGTGGCGACCGCGCAGCGCGTGGAAGGCGACGTGGCACGTGCCGAGGGCGCCTACGAGGTCGAAGTCCCCGTGCGCAACCAGGGCGCCGCGGAGCGCAACACCGCCTTCGCGCGGGCGCTGTCGCAGGTACTTGGCAAGATTTCCGGTGATCGCAGCGCCGCAGCGCGGCCCGGCGTTGGCGAGGAAATGCGCCGCGCCAGCGAATACGTGCGCAGCTACGATTACCGCCAGGACGAGGGCATTTCCGATGTGTCCGGCGCCCCGAGCTACCAGACCACGCTGATCGTGCGCTTCGACCAGGACAAGGTCGACGGCATCATGTCGGCGCTCGGTCTGCCGATCTGGCCTTCGCCCAGACCCAAGCCGGTCCTGTGGCTGGCCATCGACGATGGCAAGGGTCCGCGCCTGGTCGGGCTGCAACAGGGTGCGGCGGCGCGCGCGGCGCTCGATCGCGCCCAGGCCCGCGGCTATCGTCTCGGGTTGCCGGCGGGCAGCGCCGCAGAGATGGCCGCGGCCGGTGCGATCTGGCGCGGCGATACCGCGGCGATCGCGCGCCTGTCCTCGCGCTACCAGCCGCCGATGCAACTGCTCGGCAAGCTCTATCGCAACAAGGGCGGCTGGAAAGCGGATTGGATCTTCGTCGATCGCGGCCGCGTGCTGTCGCGCTGGTCGACCGAGAACAGCGATGCCCGTCGCGCGATGCAGGGCGGCGCCGACGGCGCCGCCGACGCCCTGGTGCGGCGCTACGCCAAGCAGAGCCCAGGAACCGGGACGCCCGGTACTTACGCGGTGCTGGTCACGGGCATCGATAGCGCCGATGATTACATCCGGCTCTCGGCGCAGCTGCAGAAGGTATCGGTGGTGAAGCGGTTTGTGCCGGTGCGCGCAACGCCCGATGGCCTGGAGCTGATGCTGGAACTGTCCACGGGCATGTCCGGGTTCAAGCGCCTGATCGACGACGACGTGCTGGTATCGGGCGATAGCGATGCGGTGCCTCAGGTGTTCCAGCTGCGCTGATGGCCGAGATGCAGACGCAGCAATCGCTGCACGAGATCGCCCGCTTCTACCGCCGTCTGCAGGGATCCGCGGTCGCGATCGCGGTGCTGTCGCTGGTGTGGCTGTTGGCGCCGATCCTGACTCCGTTCGTGTTCGCGGGCATGCTGGGCTGGCTCGGCGATCCCATGGTGGATCGGCTCGAAGCCGCGGGTCGTTCGCGCAACACCGCCGTGATCCTGGTCTTCTCGCTGATGCTGCTGCTGTTGGTGCTGGCGCTGCTGATCCTGGTGCCGCTGATCGAGCGCCAGCTGTTGACCCTGATCGAATCGATGCCGCGCTATCGCGACTGGTTCATCGGCACGGCGCTGCCGTGGCTGGAGCACCGCACTGGACTGCAGTTGCTCGCCTGGTTCGACACTGGGCGCATCATCGACACGGTGCGCGCGCACTGGCAGGAGGCGGGCGGCTTTGCGGCTACCCTGCTGGGTTACCTGTCGCGCTCGGGCTTCGCGGTGCTGGGCTGGATCGCCAACCTGGTGCTGCTACCGGTGCTGACGTTCTTCTTCCTGCGCGACTGGGACGTCTTCGTCGAGCGCATCGCCGCCCTGGTGCCGCGCAATCAGGAGGCGACGGTGACTCGTCTGGCCAGGGAATCGAGCGAAATGCTCAGCGGTTTTCTCCGCGGGCAGTTTCTGGTGATGCTGATCCTGGGCGTGCTCTATGGTCTCGGCCTGTGGCTGGTCGGTCTGGACCTGGGCATCCTGATCGGGATCATCGCCGGCCTGCTGACCTTCGTACCCTATCTGGGGCCGGCGACGGTGGTCGTGCTCGGCGGCATCGCCGCGCTGGTGCAGTTCGGCGACTGGCAGCATCTGGCGGGTGTGCTGGCGGTGTTCGGCATCGGCCAGGTGATCGAGAGCTACTGGCTCACCCCGAAACTGGTCGGCGACCGTATCGGCCTGCATCCGGTCGCGGTGATCTTCGCGGTCCTGGCCGGAGGCCAGCTGTTCGGGTTCCTCGGCATGCTGCTCGCACTTCCGGTTGCGGCCGTGGCCAACGTGCTGCTGCGCTTTGCGGTCGAACACTATCGCGCCAGTCGCGCCTACGTTGGCGATGGGCCGGCGATCGTGCTTGGCGATGAGCACGTCGAGCAGTCGGGGCTGATCCTGCCCGGGAACGCGGGGGGGCACGCCAAACCAGACCAGGGCTCGCCGCCGGCGTGAGCGGCGCAACCGGTTCCGGCCAGCTGCCGCTGGCGCTGCGTTTCCCGCCGGATCAGCGCCTGGACACCTTCGTGGCGACCGATCCGGTCGTGTTGCCGCAGCTGCGCGCACTGGTCGTTTCGTCGCCGGCGCAATGCGTGCTGGTGGCCGGGGGTGCCAACACCGGCAAGACCCACCTGGCGATCGCCGTCTGTGCCGAGGCCGGCGCCCGAGGCATCGCCGCGGCCTATCTGCCGTTGGCAAGCGCTGCAGGGCGGCTGCGCGCGGCGCTGGAAGCGATGGAGGAACGCGACCTCATCGCGCTGGACGGAGTCGAGGCGATCGCCGGGCGTCGCGACGACGAAGTGGCCTTGTTCGACTTCCACAACCGCGCGCGCGATGCCGGCAAGGCGCTGCTGTACACCGCACGGGAATGGCCCGCCGACCTGCCATTGCAGCTACCCGATCTGCGCTCGCGCCTGTCGCAATGCCTGCGCATCGCGCTGGCGCCGCTGGACGACGCCGGACGCCGGGAGATGCTGCAGCTGCGCGCGCGGCGGCGTGGCCTGCAATTCGATCCGGCGGCGATCGACTGGCTGTTGCGGCGCGTGGATCGCGACCTGGGTAGCCTGGCCGCGCTGTTCGAGCGCCTCGACCGTGCATCGCTGGCCGCGCAGCGGCGGGTGACGGTGCCGTTCCTGCGCGACACGCTGGGCGATCTTGGCTGACGAATCAGCGCGGCTCGGTCGCGTTGCTCCCCTGCAGGGCTGCATCCAATTCCCTCAGCCGCTGCGGGGTGCCGACATCGGTCCAGCGGCCGCGGTGGTGTTCGCCGGTGATCGCACTCGCCGCCATGTGGGCCTTGAGGATGGGCGCCAGCTTGAATCGCGGCGGGTTCTGCGCCGCGCCGGGCTCGTCGCCGACGCTGCCGCGCCAATCATCGAGCAGCTGCGGACGGTAGACGCCCAAGCCGGCGTAGGTGAGCCTGTTGGCGCCGTCCGCGCGCACATGACCGCTGTCGTCCAGGGCGAAATCGCCGTGGGTCGCGTGTTGCGGGCGGTCGACCATCACCAGATGGGCGAACCCAGCCGGCTCGCGCGGCAGCCGTGCGAAGTCGTAATCGGTCCAGATGTCGCCGTTCACCAGCACGAATGGGTCTTCGCCCAGCAGCGGCAGTGCATGCAGCATGCCGCCGCCCGTTTCCAGCGGAGTCGGGCCTTCATGGCTGTAGCGGATCCGCAGGTTCCAGCGCGCGCCATCGCCGAGATCTGCCGGGAACTGCCCGGCGAGCCATGAGGTGTTGATCACCACGTCCCGGATACCGCATCCCGCGAGCTTCTCCAGGTGCCACACGATCAGGGCTTTGCCGCCGGCATGCAGCAGTGGCTTGGGAGTGTGTTCGGTGAGCGGGCGCATGCGTTCGCCCAGGCCCGCTGCGAAGATCAGGGCCTTCATCGCACCGGTCGCCGCGGCTTCGTCGATGTGGATCGCGCTGCGAGCGCGGGTTTCAGCTTGCGCTCGAGCAGTTCGTGCAATGGCGACAGTTCGGCGTGACGCGGCAGGACTTCTTCCAGGTAGCCGATGAATCTGGGGGCATCGGCGAGGTAGCGCGGTTTCCCATCGCGATGATGCAGACGGGCGAAGATGCCGAGGATCTTGAGGTGTCGCTGCACGCCGAGCCAGTCGGCATCGCGCAGGAACCTCGGCCATTCGGGAACCGGCAGGCCCGCGTCTAGGGCGCGCGCGTGGTAGCGCGCAAGCCAGCCATCCACGCGTGCCAGCGGCCAGCTCAGGAAAGCGTCCTTGAACAGGCTGATCGGGTCATAGGCGATGGGACCGAGCACCAGGTCCTGGAAGTCCAGGACCGCCGGACCATCGGCGACCGGCATCAGATTGCGCGGCATGAAGTCGCGGTGGGTCAGCACCTGGGGTTGCGATAGCGCGCTGTCCATCAACCGCCGCTGCACCAGTTGCCACTGTTCCGCCTCGCCGCAGTCCAACGCCAGGCCAAGGTGCGTGCCCAGGAACCATTCCTCGAACAGGCCGGCATCGCGCTGCAGCAGCGCCTCGCCGAAATGCGCCGTGCCAGGCGGGACCGGGATCGACTGCAGCCGGATCAGCTGCGCAATGGCGGCATCGAAATAAGCGTCGGCGTTGTCCGCGTCGAGGATCTGGGCAAGGGTCGGCCCGCCCAGATCCTCCAGTAGCAGGAAACCGTGATCCACGTCTTGCGCAAGCACCCCGGGAACGCGCACGTTGCCGGCCACGAGCAATTCGCGCATGCGCAGCCATGGCCCGACATCTTCCAGGGCGGGCGGCGAATCCATCACGATCCATGTTCCGTCCGCGCCCTGCGTGCGCCAGTAGCTGCGGAAACCGGCGTCGATGGAGGCGCGGACGAGTTGCACGCGCGCATCGCCGAGCGCGGCCCTCGTCCACTTCAGCCGCTCCGCACTGCGCGAATCCGGGTCGGGTGCCACAGTTCTGTCCGAAAGCGTAAAGAAATGACAGGGTAAACTGCAGCACCCGGTTTAACGAGGTGTCCATGGCGCTGCTCCAGCCTGTACTGCTTTCGGGAGGTGCCGGCACCCGGCTCTGGCCACTCTCGCGCGAGGGATATCCCAAGCAGTTCCTGCCGCTGGTCGGCGAAGACACCATGCTCCAGGCGACCTGGCGGCGTATCGCGCCGATCGCCGACCTGCCGCCGATCGTCGTCGCCAACGACGATCACCGATTCCTCGCCGCCGAACAGTTGCGCCTGGTGGGGGTCGAGCATCCGGCGATACTGCTGGAGCCGGTAGGCCGCAATACCGCACCGGCCATCGCTGCCGCTGCCCTGCAGGCGATGCGCGACGGCGCAGACCCTGTGTTGCTGGTGTTGCCGTCGGATCACGTGGTCGCCAACGAAGACGCATTTCGCGACGCGGTCAGGATTGCGATGCCGGCAGCGGATCGCGGCGCCCTGGTGACCTTCGGCATCGTGCCCAGCGCGCCGGAAACGGGCTTCGGCTACATCCAGTCCGATCACGCCCATGGCGAGGCTACGGAGCCGCGGCGCGTGCTGCGCTTCGTCGAGAAGCCCGATGCGGCCACGGCGAAGGGGTACATCGATATCGGCGGTTACTACTGGAACAGCGGCATGTTCCTGTTCCGCGCCTCACGCTATCTGGAAGAACTGGGGCGATTTCATCCGCAGATGCTCGCCGCGGTGCGCACCGCGCTGCTGGAGGGCAAACGCGACGGAGATTTCATTCGTCTCGACAAGGACGCGTTTGGCGCCTGCCCCTCGGATTCCATCGACTACGCAGTCATGGAAAAGACCGATGCGGCGATGGTCCTGCCGGTTGACATCGGCTGGAACGACGTCGGTTCCTGGTCGGCGTTGTGGGACGTGAGCGAACAGGACGGCGGCGGCAACGCGCACCACGGTGACGTGATTTCGGTGGATAGCCGCAACAACTATGCCTACGCGCGGCGCCTGGTGGCGCTGGTCGGCGTGGACGACCTGGTGGTGGTTGAAACCGACGACGCGGTCCTGGTGGCGCGCAAGGACAAGGTGCAGCAGGTCAAGGACGTGGTCGCGCAGCTCAAGGCCGGTCAGCGCAGCCAGGCGGCCCTGCACCGCGAGGTGCACCGGCCCTGGGGCAGCTACGACTCGGTCGACATGGGCGAACGCTTCCAGGTCAAGCGGATCAAGGTCAAGCCCGGCGCGCGGCTCTCGCTGCAGTCGCACACCAAACGCGCCGAGCACTGGATCGTGGTCAGCGGCACAGCCCGGGTCACGCGCGACAACGACGTGTTCGAGCTGTATGCCAACCAGTCGACCTATATCCCGATCGGGGCCAAGCACCGCCTGGAGAACCCGGGGACGGAAACGCTCGAGTTGATCGAGGTCCAGTCGGGCGACTATCTGGGCGAAGACGATATCGTCCGCTACGAGGACGTTTACGGACGGTCCTAGCGGGCGCCGCAGCGCGATCAGGCGGCAGCGGGCAGCTCCGCCACCGGGGCCAGGGGTGGCGTGCCGAACCAGTGCAGCGTCTGTGCGAAGGCTGCGACTTCGCCCACGATCAGCAGCGCTGGCGACTGCACACCGTGAGCCCGGGCGGCGGTCGCCAGCTGTGCGAGCGTGCCGGTGATCACGCGCTGCTCCGGGCGCGAGCCGTTCTCGACCAGGGCGAACGGCGTGGTGGCCTCGCGGCCGTGCGCGATCAGCCGTGCCTGCAGGGTTTCGAGCATCGCCACGCCCATGTACACGGCCAGCGTCTGCCTCTCCTGTGCCAGCGTGGCCCAATCGACGGTATCCGCAGAATCCTTGCAGTGGACGGTCACCAGCCGCACGGATTGCGCATGCTCGCGATGCGTAAGCGGAATGCCGGCATAGGCGGCGCAGGCGATCGCAGCGGTAATGCCGGGCACGACTTCATAGTCGATGCGGTGCGCGCGCAGCACTTCGAGCTCCTCGCCACCGCGTCCGAACACGAACGGATCGCCACCCTTGAGCCGTACCACCCGCCGGCCCGCCTGCGCGTGTCGGATCAGCAGGTCGTGGATCTGGGCTTGGCTGGTGTGATGATTTCCCGCCTGCTTGCCGACCTCGATGCGTTCGGCGTCCCGACGCGCCAACTGCAGCACCTGTTCGCTTACCAAGCGGTCGTGCAGGATCACGTCGGCTTCGTTCAGCACGCGCAACGCGCGCAGCGTCAGCAGGCCTGGATCGCCGGGCCCGGCGCCGACCAGGGCCACCGAGCCGCGCGCCGGAGCGGTGTCACTGGCATCGTTCATGACCTGGTCGAACGCGCGTTCGGCGGCAAACCGGTTGTCTTTGCGCAACAGGCCCTGAAGCGGGCCCGACAGCAGCCGGGCAAACACGCGTCGACGCTGGCCAAGGTCGGGCCAGCGTGCGCGGATCCGCTGGCGTCGCTCGCCCAGGAACTGCGCCAGCGCGCCCAACGAGGCGTCGAATTCGACCTCCAGGCGCTCGCGCACCAGACGCGCCAGCATCGGCACGCCGCCGCCGCTGGAGATGGCGATCTGCAGCGGCCCGCGCTCCACCCGCGCGGGTACGTGGAACCGCGAATGCTCGGCATCGTCGACCGCATTGGCCCAGATCCGGCGTGCGTCGGCGGCTTCGACCACGGCGCGGTTGGTGGCGACATCGTCGGTGGCGGCGATGACCAGCCAGGCGCCGTCGAGCAGGCCGGCATCGATCGAACCGCGTGTGAATCGGCCGACGCGCCGTGCGATGCGGCGGTCCCTTACCCACCGCCGCAGCGTGGCATCGCGCAGTTCGGTCGCGACCAGGGCGACATGGGCGCCGGCTTCCAGCAGGGCCTCGACCTTGCGCCGCGCGACCGCGCCGCCTCCCACCACCACCACGCGGCGGCCGCGCAGGTCGGCGAACAAGGGATAGAGCGGGGCAGTAGGGGCAGCCATGGTGTCGACGCTAGGTCCTCCCGCGCATGCCGGGAAATGGCGGCGAAGCCTGTCCTTATGCCGATCGGGCATGTCCAGGTCCGCGCGGCCGATGGACACCGGCGAGTGGCCACCGTTATATTTATCCCTTCATACGCATATAGCGATATGTTGAAACGGCGTTATCGGTGCCGCCCTCCGGACGGTGCATTCCCGCCATGGCGGTGCCGCGCGTCTGAGCCGATGCGACACTGCGGCGGGTGGCGGACTCCGATTGCCCTCCGAATCTCGTGAAGTGGCGTTCGCCCGGCATCTCTCCACATGACCCTGACCCAGCTGCGCTACCTCGTCGCGATCGCGGATTCCAGCCTCAACATCACGCTGGCAGCCGAACGCGTGCATGCGACCCAGCCGGGGCTGTCCAAGCAGCTCAAGCAGCTCGAGGACGAACTCGGTTTCCAGCTGTTCGTGCGCAAGGGCCGCAGCCTCGAGGCCATCGCGCCCGCCGGCGCCAAGGTGATCGAACATGCGCGCCGGATCCTGGCGGAGGCCGCCAACATCCGCAGCTACGCCGCCAACGAGCGCGGCGAGCATGTCGGCCGCCTGCTGCTGGCCACTACCCATACCCAGGCGCGCTATGTCCTGCCGCCGGTGATTGCGGCGATCAAGCGCGAATTCCCGCAGGTGAGCGTGGACCTGCAAGCCGCGGGCGATGCCGAGGTGCTGCAGAAACTCGCCCACGACGATGCCGACCTTGCCCTGATCAGCAGCGCTGGCGCGGTGCCGACCGGTGGTCTGGCGGTGCCGCTGTACCGTTGGCGGCGGGTCCTGCTGGTACCCAGCGCGCATCCGCTCGCTTCGCTGGGGCGCGCGCCGACGCTCGCCGAACTGGCGCGGCATCCGCTGATCAGCTACGAATCCTCGACCAATGCCGATTCATCCCTGCAGCGCACGTTCGCGTCCGCGGGCGTGGCGCCGCAGGTGGCGATGACCGCGCGCGACGCGAATCTGATCAAGACCTACGTGCGTGCAGGTCTCGGCGCGGGGCTGCTGGCCGAGATGGCCATCGGCAGTCGCGAGGACGCCGACCTGCGCCTGCTCCCCGCGCCCGAGGCGCTGCCCGAATGCATCACATGGGCGGTGATCCCGCGCGGCCGCGTGCTGCGCGAATACGCGCTCGCTCTACTGCACGCGCTCGCCCCGCAGATCGACCGGCGCGACCTGCGCCGGGTGCTGGAAGGCAATCTGGAAGCAGACTGGCCCACGCCGCCGACCTGGACCGAACTGTCGCAGCCGATTACGGTGTAGGTCGGGGCTAGGTCCCCGACATACCACGGCATTCGCCCGTCGGCCGCGCAGGGCCGACCTACGGCAGGGCGCGAATGCGGATGTTGCGGTAATGCACCTCGCTGTCCGGGTCGTGCGCCTGCAGCGCGATGGTGCCGCTGCCGAGCACGCGGCCGGCCATCTCGGCCGGTCGTTGCGGATCGGCCGGTTCGGTGTAGTCCGCGATCGGCTTGCCGTCGACGAACGTGGTGACGTGCTTGCCTTCCACGCGCACCGTCATTTCGAACCATTGCCGGTCGGCGGCCGGGGCCTCGAAGTTGTCTTCCACCGCGTACAGCCCGCCGGTACGCTTGGGGTCGGACTGGGTGTTGTTGACCTGCACCTCGTAGCCCTTGGCCGGCCAGCCTTCGTCCTGCCAGGCGGTGTGGAAGTACACCCCTGAGTTGGCGCCGGGGAAGGTCATCACCTCCAGTCGCAGCTCGAAGTCGCGGAAATCGTGCTGCTGCACCGGCCCGACATAAAACAGGTGCGAGCGCGGACCGCGCACGACGATGCTGCCATCGCGCACCTGGAAACTCCCCGGCTGTTCGCTTGCCCGCCAGCCATCGAGCGTCTTGCCGTCGAACAGTAGCTGCCAGCCCGCGTCGCGCTCGGCCTGCGTCAGCGTGTTGGCGGCCGGCGCGGCCGGGGTCGCGGTGGCGCAGGCGCCGAGCGCCAGACACAGCAAGGCCAGGGCGAGGTGTGCGCCGCGCGCGATGCGGCCAATGCGCGCGTCGCGACTTTGGCGCGCGTCACGCATCCATCCGAACAAGCCAGCCGTATTCTTCATGACGCCTCCCACTGTTGCGAAACTGGATCCCTTCATCAGCCCAAGCCAACACGCTTGAGGACCTCCGGCGGCGGCCCGTCGAAGCGCGGCAGCGGCGTGTTGCCGACGTATCGCAGATAGGTGCGGCCCTGGGGCGAAGTGCAGAAGCCGCCAGCGGTCAGATCGCGGTAGCGCGCGAAGAACTCGGCCGCCTGCCGGTGCTCGGCCTTCGCCTTGGGCAGATAGCGGATGTCGTCGCAGATCGCGGTCTGCTGCGCTGGCTTCAGCGCGGCGAAGCCAGCGCCGAAGCGCCGCTTCGCTTCGGCATCGATCCAGGCCAGGCCGGGCAGCACCAGAGCACGGTCGCGCCGTTGCACCGGATACGGTGCGCTGATCCACTCGTCGATGAAGTCGACCACGCCCACCTCCACCGCGCCGGGGCCGTCTTCGTCGGCGGGAAGTATCAGCGCACTGAGCGTGGTGGCAGTGGCGCGCTGCGCCTGGTCGAATGTCAGCGGCCAGGTGTCGCCGGGCTTGTAGTCTTTCAGCAGGTCCGCGTCCTTGCCGTAGCCGTCGGCGGTGACATCCGGGGGCGCGGCCCACGGATCGGCGGACGATGCCGCGCCGCCGGGCGATGCCGGCTCCGAATCACAGCCGGCCAGCGACAGCACCGGCAGGGTGGCGGCGGCGGACAGCATCCACTTGAGCGTGGTGCGGCGGTCGACGGGTGGGCTCATCACAACTCCCTTGCGCGCATGCGCTCGAGGATCCGGTCGGCGGCGCGCCAGGCCACGGCCATGATGGTCAGGGTCGGGTTCTTGTCCGCGTTGGACGGGAACACCGCGCCATCGGTGAGGTAGAGGTTGTCCACGTCCCAGGTCCGGCACCACTGGTCGGTGACGGATGTCTTGGGATCGTCGCCCATGATCGCGCCGCCGACCTCGTGGATGATGTAGCCGCCGGGCTCGATAGCCTTGGCCCCGTCGGCCTGCACCTCGCCGCGTACCTTGCCGCCCATCGCTTCGATGATCTGGGCGAAGGTCTTCTGCATGTGCGCGGCCTGGCGGGTCTCGTGCTCGGAGAACTGCCAGTGGAAGCGCAGCACCGGGATGCCCCACTTGTCGCGGACCGCGGGATCGATCTCGCAGTACGAGTGCTCGTTGGGAATCATCTCGCCGCGACCGGCAAAGCCCACGAACGAGCCGTAGTAACGGCGCATGTCCTGCTTGAAGCTGCGGCCGTAGCTGCCGCCGGTGAGCCATTCCAACCCGGCAGCGGTGCCAACGCCGGGCATGGTGCGGCCGCCGCCGAATTCGATGTGGTAGCCGCGCGCGAAGTCGAGCTTGCCCGCCGCCTGCTCCTGGTACAGCCACCACGGCACGTACATGTGCCCGCCGTCGGCGCCGTCCTCGTTGTGCGGCGGCAGGTCCTCCAGGATCGGGATCTGCCCCGACAGGCCGGCGCCCACCGTGTCCATCAGGTAGCGCCCGACCTTGCCGCTGGAATTGGCCAGCCCGTCCGGGAACGAGGGCGACTTGGAATTGAGCAGGATCCGCACCGTCTCGCAGGCGCTGGCGGCCAGCACCACCGCGCGCGCGCGGACGCGGTGCTGCTCGCCGCTGGTCTTGTCGATGAAACGCACGCCGCGCGCCTTGCCGTCGGTGCCCAGTTCCACTTCGTGCACCATCGCGTCGCAGACGATGTCCAGCCGGCCGGTGTCCAGCGCAGGCGGCAGGTGCACGGTGGTCGACTGGTAGTTGGCGCCGATCGAGCAACCGCGGCCGCAGGGCGTGGCCCAGAAGCAGGCGGCGCGGCGCTGCATGGCCTTGCGCAGGATCGCCTGCGCGTGCGCGTTGCCCGGATGCAGCTTCGCGGGAATGTTCTCCGCATCCAGCCGCTGGGTCAGCACGGCGCGATGCGCGGCCACTACCGGAATCCCCAGCTTGGCGGCGCGCTGCTGGACCAGGCGATCGCTGACCCGCGGCGCCGGCGGCGGCATCAGCACTCCCGGCGGCGAATCGGGCGTGTTTTCCAGGCCATCGCGGCTGCCGTAGACGCCGATCAGCATTTCGACTTTGTCGTAATAGGGCGCCAGGTCCTCGTACCCGAGGGGCCAGTCGAAGCCCAGCCCGTCCCGACGCCGGGGCTTGAAGTCGTACGGGCCGTTGCGGAACGACAGCCGCCCCCAGTGGTTCGTGCGCCCGCCAAGCATGCGCGCGCGGTACCACTTGAAATCGCGCCCGCGTTCATTGCTGGCCAGCGTGTACGGTTCGCCGGGCACGTCCCAGCCGCCGTCGACCGTGGCGTCGTGAAAGCCGAAGGGTTTGTCGGGCGTGCTGCTGCCGCCCAGCGGCGCCATGTCCGGAGTCTGGAACATCGGCGTTTCCTGCTCCGGCGTATAGCGGCGGCCGGCCTCCAGCATCAGCACGCGCGCGCCTTCCATGCACAGCGTATAGGCCGTCTGGCCGCCGGCGGCGCCGGAGCCCACCACAATCACGTCATAGTCGGACTTCAGCGCTGCGGCATCGAGAAAGGGCATGGCCGGCGTGGCAAAGGGCGGGGAGCAGAGTGTCTCAGGTTGCGCCACCGCGTGACAAACGCAGGCGCGCGCCCGACGCGGGCGCAGAATCGCCGAATGCGAACACGTTCCTGCCAGAAACAGGACGCCACTCACATCCCACGCAGTGCTCGTGGGAGCGGCCTTGGCCGCGAATGCTCTTGATTTTCCTGATGCCGTATGGATGGTCGGAAGCAATCGCGAGCGAGCTCGCTCCCACAGGCACCGACTATGCCGCGATGCCGGGCTCGTCGTCGAAATGCAGCCCGCATTCGCGTTTCAGGCCGAAGAAGCGGGTGTCCTCGAGCTCCATGCCCGCCTGCAACGGCCTGGTCGTGTGCACGTCGCCGATCGACACGTAGCCCTGGTCCCACAGCGGGTGGTAGGGCAGACCGTGTCGTTGCAGATAGTTCCAGACGTCACGATCGGTCCAGTCGGCGATCGGATGCAGTTTCCAGCGGCCGTCGCGCAGTTCCAGGAAGTCGATGCCGGTGCGCGTGCGGGCCTGATCGCGGCGCAGGCCGGCGATCCAGGTGCGTACGCCCAGTTCGTCGAGCGCGCGCTGCATGGGTTCCACCTTGCGCAGCCTGTTGTAGCGATCGATGCCTTCGACGCCCTTTTCCCAGAGTCGGCCCATCCGCGCCTCCATCCAGGCGGCGCCGATCTGCGGGCGGTAGACCTTGAGGTTGAGCCGCAACCGCTCGGTCATGGCATCGACGAAGCGGTAGGTTTCCGGGAACAGATAACCGGTATCGATCAGGATCACCGGGATGTCCGGCTTCTGCCGCGACACCAGGTGCAGCGATGCCGCCGCCTGTGCGCCGAAGCTGGACGAAAGCGCGTGCGATCCGGCGGTGTTCTCCAGCGCCCAGGCGACGCGTTCCTCGGCGCTGCGCATGGCGAGCCAGCGGTTCAGCTCTCGCAGGCTCTGGGCGGATTCGGCGGCGGTGATGGGGTCGGGCGGGCTCATTTCAGGACCTGATGCTCAGGCGGCAACGAGTTCGACGGGAATCGCGGGGCGCGCGTCCTTCCCGGGAATCGCGACTACGCAGGTGCGGACGAGGAAATCGCCGAAGCCTTCGCCGGCATCGCGGTCGCGTGCATAGGCTTCGAACAGTGGATCGAGCGCGGCGAGGATCTGGGTTTCGTCGATGTTCTCGCGGTACAGGGCGTTGAGCCTCTGGCCGCGGTGATCGGCGCCGAGCATTAGGTTGTAGCGGCCCGGCGCCTTGCCGACCAGGGCGATCTCGCCCAGGTACGGGCGCGAGCAGCCATTCGGGCAGCCGCTCAGGCGCAGGTGGATCGGAGCGTCGCCGATGCCGCGCGCATCGAGCAGCGCTTCGACCTTGCCCACGAAATCGGGCAGGTAACGCTCGGCCTCGGCCATGGCCAGGCCGCAGGTCGGCAGCGCCACGCAGGCCAGTGCATCGCGGCGCAGCGGCGTGGCATCGCGATAGCCAGCCAGGCCATACGTATCCACCAGCGCGTCGACCGATGCGCGCAGCGACGGTGGTATCCCGGCAACGACCAGGTTCTGGTTCGGCGTCATCCGAAATTCGGCGCGGGGATCGGGCAGCAGCAGCTCGGCAATGCGGCGCAGGCCGCTCAGATGCAGGACCTCGTCGCCGCGTCCATCGAGCTTACCGTCGATGATGCGCCCGGCCGGGATCCTCAGGGTGAGATGGAGGCGCCCGTCATGGCCTTCGACCCAGCCGAAGCGGTCGCCGTTGTGATCGAAGCCGAACGGCCGTGCCGGGGGGAGAGAGAACCCGGCACGCCGTTCGACTTCATGCTTGAACCAGTCGAGACCGCGATCATCGATGGTGTACTTCAGCCGCGCGCGTTTGCGCACATCGCGGTTGCCGAAATCGCGTTGGGTGGTGACCACCGCTTCGGCCACCGCAGTCACCTGTTCCGGGATCACGAAACCGACGACGTTGCCCAGTCGCGGATAGGTCTCCGGGTCGCCATGGCTGGCGCCCATGCCGCCACCGACGCTGACGTTGTAGCCTTGCAGCACGCCGCGATCGTCGAGGATGGCGATGAAGCCCAGGTCCTGCGCGAACACGTCCACGTCGTTGGTGGGCGGGATGGCGAAGCCGATCTTGAACTTGCGCGGCAGGTAGCGATCGCCGTAGATCGGCTCGCTTTCCTCGCCGCTGCCGGCGACGCGTTCCTCGTCCAGCCAGATTTCGTAGTAGGCGCGGGTATTGGGCAGCAGATGCCGCGACAGCGCCGCGGCCTGCGCCTGCACCTGTGCGTGCGCGGCCGAGACATGCGGGTTGGCCGCGACCGCGATATTGCGGTTGACGTCGCCGCAGGCGGCCAGCGTGTCGATCAGCGCGGCGTTGATCGCCTGCATGGTCGCCTTGAGCTCGGTCTTGATCACGCCGTGGAACTGGAACGCCTGGCGCGTGGTGATGCGCAGGCCGCGCTCGGCGTAGCCGGTGGCGATGGCGTCGAGCTTGAGCCACTGCTCGGGAGAGACCACGCCCCCGGGCGTGCGCGTGCGGATCATGAAGGCGTAGGCCGGTTCCAGCTTCGCCTGGCGCCGTGCGTCGCGCACGTCGCGGTCGTCCTGCTGGTAGCTGCCGTGGTACTTGATCAGGGTCTGGTCGTCCTCGCGCAGGCTACCGGTGACCGGATCGGCCAGCGAGTCCAGCAACGAACCGCGCAGGCGCGCGCTCTGCGCCTTGATGTCTTCGACCGAATGCGCGCTCATGGGAATGACCCGGACATCAGTACACGTCCCGCGCGTAGCGCCCCTGGCGCGACAGTTCGTCGAGATAAGCTTCGGCGGCCTCGCGGTTGCCGCCGTTGTGCGAGGCGACCGTGTCCAGCAGGGCGGTATGCACGTCCTTACCCATCGCAATGGCGCCGCACACGTACAGATGCGCGCCGTTCTGCAGCCAGTCGTACAGATCGCGCGCGCGTTCGGCGATGCGATGCTGCACGTAGGTCTTGGGTGCGCGGTCGCGCGAGAAGGCGAGGTCGATGCGATCGAGCGCGCCTTCCTTCAGCGCCCGCTGCCATTCCAGCTGGTACAGGAAATCGCTGCGGAAATGCGGGTTTCCGAAGAACAACCAGTTGCGGCCGGGCGCACCTATCGTCTGGCGTTCCTGGACGAATGCGCGGAACGGGGCCACGCCCGTGCCGGGGCCGATCATGATCACGTCGCGCGATGGGTCGCCGGGCAGACGGAAGCGCTCGTTGGCCTCGATATACAGCGGCAGCGCATCGCCTTCATCGCGCGTGGCGAGGAAATGCGAGGCGACGCCCCAGCGCGGGTCGCCATCGCGCAGATAGTCCACGTGGGCCACGGTGAGGTGCACTTCTTCGCCGACGGCCTTCTGGCTGGAGGCGATCGAGTACAGCCGCGGCTGCAGCGGTCGCAGCTGCGCCACCAGGTCTTCGGCTGTCCATGCGCCCGGATGCTGGCGCAGCAGGTCGATCACCTGGCGCTCGCCCAGCCATTCGCCCAGCGCCGGATTGCCGGGAACGAGCAGCTCGCGCAGTCCCGCCGCCCCGGAGCGTTCGGCATGCGCGGCGATGAAGGGGCGCGAGAGTCTCGTCAGTTCGCGATGCGTGCCCAGCCATTGGTGCAGGGGCAGGGTCATTTCCCGGTGCTGCACCGGCGTGTCGCCATCCAAGCCGAGGGCGTCGATCACCGCCTCTACCAGGGGCGGGGCATTGCGCGGCCAGACGCCCAGCGCATCGCCCGGTTCGTAATGCAGGCCCGATCCGGCCAGCGCCAGTTCGATGTGGCGCACATCCTTGCCGCTGTCGTGCGCGGTGATGCGCTGGTTGGCGAGCACTTCGGCCTGGAAGGGTTGCTCGCGCGAATGCACCGTCGCCGCCGGGGTGACCGCGGGCGGACGCAGCGGGGTGACGGTCGCGGTGGGCTTGATCGATTCCCGAGCCTTCGCCAGCGCCTGCGCGCGCCAGGGGTCGGCGACCGTGCCGATGTCCAGATCGGCGTCGGCGCGCGGCAGCAGGCGGGTGGCGCCCAGTTCGGCCAGGCGCGCGTCGAGTCGTTCGCCCACGGCACAGAACTTCGGATAGCTCGAATCGCCCAGCCCGAGGACCGCGTAGCGCAGCTGCTCCAGGCGCGGCGCGCGCTTTCCGCCCAGATGATCGAACAGCTCGCGCGCGTCCTCCGGCGGGTCGCCGTCCCCCTGGGTGCTGATCACCAGGTACAGATGGCGCTCGTTCTTGAGCTCGCGCAGCGGATAGGCATCTGCGCGCAACAGCCGCACTGCGATGCCGGCGGCTTCCGCTTCGGCGGCGAGCTGTTCGGCAACCCGCTTGGCGTTTCCGGTCTGGCTGCCGTAGACGATGCTCAGCGTGTGCGTCGTCGCAACCGTTTCGGCGGGGTGCGCCGCGATCCGGGAGCCTGGCGCGATGCGCCCGCGTGCGATCCCGGCCGCATAACCGGACAGCCAGGCCAGACCGGTTCCGTCGAGTTCGTCGGCGATCTCGTGCACACGTGCCAGCTGGCCTTCGGTCAGAGGCAGGGCGGCAGCGGGACTGGACGCGCGGGCGGACATGGGCAACCGGCGAGTGGGGGGAACTCCAGCCTAGGCAGACCCGTGCCCAGGCGGAAAGGACGCATGGTTATGCGCTCATGCCTTTTGCGTGTTGTCTCTGGCGCGAGTCATCCTGTCTGCCAGGAACGCAAGCGCGGTACATGCCCGCTGCGAAGCGCCTCTAGGCGTATCCGAGGAGCACGATTGGGGCCTCAGTGCACGCGATGGCCGTGGGGTCGATTGCCTGGGCCTGACCTTGGCCGACACCGGACGCAGGAAAGTCGCAGCTCTCCGCCTTCCTCTAGTGGGATTCCGTGATCGTCAGCGGCGGGCCACGTCGCGCGTCGGCCGCTTGCGCCGGAACAGGGCCACGACGATCAGGACCACGATCGCGCCGAGCAGTGCGCCGACAAAGCCCGCTGGCTGTCCGGGCGAGTACCAGCCCATTTTCTGTCCGGCCCAGCCCGCAAGGAGCGCGCCCGCGATGCCGACCAGCGTGGTCATGATGATTCCCATGCCGTCGTCGCCTGGCTTCAGGAACCGGGCGAGCAGCCCCACGACGAAACCGATCAGGATGATGACAAGCCAGTTGCTGCTGCCGAACAGTTCCATGCCGCCCTCCGCTGGAAAGTTGCGATGAGCTTAGCGCAGTGGCTTCGTGCGAGGACGGAGCTTGAAGAGCACGGCCGCACAGCGGATCGCAGGCGAAGAATTGCTGGACAGGCGTGCGTGCGCAGGGGGTCCGCCGCCCAGCTTCTCAGCTGATTTAACAATTAATTAACTTCACGAAATCGCCGATCCGCAACACTTCGATGGCGCAATACCCGGATCACGGAAGGACCGGACGAGACTCAAGGAGGATTGTCGTTGCACCTACTCCCCGCCCAGAACCCGCCAGCGCAAGCCCGTGCAGCTGCTTGCGTCCCGGACTGTGCGTTGCGCGATGACGCGCGAGCCTCGCGGCCATCTCGTCTCCAACCAGGAAACCATCCATGAAACAGCTCGACAGCCTGCGATCCCTGGCGGGTGCGGCGGGGTGCCTGCTGCTGCTTGCACTGCTGTCCGCCTGCAGGCAGGGCAGCCCGGCACCGGCGACCCAGGACGCCGCGCAATCTGCAGAATCGCGAGCCACCCCTACGCCAGAGATCAACGAGAAGGAAGACAGCAAAGTGGCCGACCATGCATATGAAAAGCAGAGCGCGACCCCGCCTGCACCGGATGCCGTGCTCTATTTCATCTACAACAAGGACGGCGACGGCGCGACTTCGTACGAGATCGAGAACGGCAGCGTCGCCACGTACTGGTACGGGCACCAGTTCGACCTGCGCGGCAAGCATTACTTCGCCGGCTTCGCGTACAGCACGCCAGAAAAGTTCGGGGCGGCCGAAGACGAGCCAAATCCCGCTCCGGGCAGCAAGGTCACGCTGGCCAACGCCACGTTCGTGCTGAGCAAGCCGGGCACCGAGAAGCCGTGGTCGCTGGTCGGAGCCGAGCCCTACAGCGGCGAGTTCGGCGCCTATGAGAAGGGCGACGAAGTCGACCCCAAGCGCAATGCGGTGAGCTATGAAACCGGGGACGGACAGTTCGTGCTCGCGGTGCCGACGACGTCGCTGCAGTCGGGGAGCGAGTTGACTGGTTATGCGGTCCTGCGCTTCCAGCCAGGCGAACTCGAGGACATCGACGATCACCATTGGCGCTACCTGGGAACGATCTGGACCGGAGAGGACAATTCGGCGGCGTGCGACGAAGGCGAAGTCATGCCCTGCGCTGCGAGTTCCGGCACGCTTGCGTTCAAGCCAGGTGGCCAGGCGCTGCCCGATATCTTGGTGACGCCACAAGGAACGACGATTGCGTCCCCGGGCAAGACGCGCACGTTGGGCCCCGAGGACCGCTCCACCTATACCTATGACCCCAGGAAGAAGGAGTACGTAGCCAAGTCAGGCAGCTAGGCGCAAGCCACTCGTGCAGGAGGTTGACCGAGAACAGGAGACTCACGGAGGAGTCCGGTTGACGAATCGCGGTAACCCGCAACCCATCAACCCAAAGGAATGATCATGGCACGCGATTACAGCAGGGCGGAGGTCCTGGACATCATCGAACGCGAAGCGCAGGAACGGAACATCCCGCGCGATGATTTCATGCGCTTCGCCTACATCGAAACGGGCGGAACGTTCGACGAAAGCGTCAGCCGGGGGCCCAACGGCGCGAAAGGGCTGTTCCAGTTCGTGCCCGGGACCGCCGATCAGTACGGCATCCGCGGCAGGGAACTCGATCCGGTCGCCAATACCGACGCTGCGGCCCGGCTGTACCTGGACAACCAGCGGCAACTCGTGCGGCGACATACGCAGGACGGCCGGGTCTATCTCTCGGGTGCGCAGGAACCGGGCGGGCTCGATATGTACCTGGCGCACCAGCAGGGGGCCGCAGGATACCGGTCGATCCAGACCGCGATCGCCACCGGCGAGTTCAGTCGCGACGATACGCGCAGCAAGATCCTCAACAACGTCAGTGCGCGGGACATGCGCGCCGTGACCGGCGTGTCGATGGAAGAATTCCGGTCGATGTCCGACAAGCAGATGGCGGAAACCTTCGTCCGGTATTGGGACACCAAGTTCGATCGGGTGCGCATCCCCGAGAAGGGCATCGAACTGGTCGTCGACGGCCGTACGACGCAACGCCCGGACACGCAACAGCCCACGCCGCAAACGCGCGCCGATTCGCAGGCGCCGTCCGGCATCCATCTCACGGCCGCCCACGCGATGGCGGTCAAGTACGACGCCGTGGGCTACAGGATGGGCGCCAAGAACGTCGAAAGCGGCGTCGTCGACTGCTCCGGCTGGGTGGTAGCGCTGCAGAACCGGACCATGGAGGAGATCAACCGCCAGGCCGGCCGTACGCCTCCCGTGTTCGGGCGGGAAGATCTGTTCAAGCCCGGCTGGGACGGATCGGGCACCATCGTCCAGAAAGCGGCTGCGCGTTCCGGCGCACTGCTCGAAGGCAGGCAGGTCAATGCCGACACGCTCAAGGAAGGCATGGTGATCGGGCTGGATACGGGGCCGGCGCCGCACGACAAATGGAAGGGAATCGACCACGTCGCCATGGTCGTGCGCGACCCGCAGAGCGGCGCGCTCATGGTGACCGAATCGAAAGGCGGAAAGTCCGACCGCGGCGTGCGGATGATCCCGGTCGACGATTTCCTGTCCAGGTACAGCGGCGCCACGCTATACGCGTCCGACCCGCTGGCGAAGGCGCGCGATCTGCTCCAGGACCGGCAGCAGAGCGTCGGCGCGCAGGCGCTGGACGATGGCAAGCTCGGTCATGGCGAACGGGGGGCCGACGTGAAGGGCCTGCAACAGAGCCTGACCGCATTGGGCGTCCGGGCCAACGATGGCACGTTGCTCCAGGGAACGGGCTACTACGGCGACAAGACCCGGGAAGTCGTCGCCAACTTCCAGCGCGCCAACGGCCTGGAGCCGACCGGTACCGCCGACAAGGCCACCCTCGAGGCGATCGGCAAGAAGCTGCCCGACGGCAGGGTGACCGCCGATGCGCGCATCACCGACGTGCGTACCGATGCCAGCGAGCAGCGCGCCCAGGTTTCGATCACGGACGCGCGGCATCCGGGCAACGCGCTTTACGAAGCGATCGCCCGGCAGCTCCCGGCAGGGACCAGGCCGGAGGTCGTGGCGAACGTCACCCTGCAGGCGCAGGAAAACGGAATCACGGGCGTCGACAAGCTGCAGAGCGTGAAGCCGGATCCTGCCAGCAAGAGCGATGTCTGGGTCATCGGGCAGACCCCGGGCGATCGGGTCCGGGTCGACCTCAACGCCCCGACACCGGACTTGCAGGCGATGAGCGAGCACATCGGCCGGCAGGCGCAGGAACAGCAGGTTCAGGAGCGGCAGCGCCAGCAGGTCCAGGCGTCGCCCTCCATGATCACCTGAACGCGACTGTCATGGGCTGCAGAGGCCCGCTTCGGCGGGCCTCGTGTCAGATGCCAACGGCTGCTCCTGCGCGTTGCCGCCGTTCTGCGAGGTTCCGGCGCGGGGAATGTCCTGCCTGGCTTTGCGAATCGAAAACCGGTTCAACAGCAGCCGTGATCGCCCTGGCGGTCCCCGCTGTCGGCCGCGACCGTAGCACCGGTGGTCTCGCCACGCACGCTGGCGGAATGGTGTTCCGCGATGACCCGAGCGACCGAGGCGGTGACCTTCTTGCCCATCGGAATGTGCAGGAATTCGTTCGGGCCGTGCGCGTTGGAATGCGGGCCGAGCACGCCGGTGATCATGAATTGCGCGCCGGGAAACTTCTCGCCCAGCATGCCCATGAACGGAATCGTGCCGCCTTCGCCCATGTACATGGCGGGCTTGCCGAAGAATTCCTCGCTGGCGATGTCGATCGCCCGCTCCAGCCATGGCGCCATCGCCGGTGCGTTCCAGCCGGTCGAAGCCTTCTCCAGCGCCAGCGATACCTCCGCGCCATTGGGCGGGTCACGCAGCAGCGTTTCCTGCAGCAACTCGCCTCCGCGCTTGCCTTCCAGGGTCGGAGGCAGCCGCAGGCTGAGCTTCACCGACGTGAACGGACGCAGGACGTTGCCCGCCGACGATAGCGGCGGCATGCCGTCGGCGCCGGTGACCGACAAGGCCGGACGCCAGGTGCGATTGAGCACCAGTTCGGTCAGGTCGTCGGCCATCGGCGTCATGCCTGGCAGGAATGGAAACTTGTCGTAGACCTCGTCGCCGAGCACCTCGGCCACTTTCTTCGCCTGTGCCAGGCGGTCGGCGGGAATATCGACGTGCAGGCCGTCCACCAGGATGCGGCCGGTGTTCTCGTCCTCGATCCGCGAAAGCAGCTGGCGCAGCAAGCGAAAGCTCGACGGGACGATGCCGGACGCGTCGCCCGAATGCACGCCTTCCTCCAGCACCTTCACCGTGAAGTTGCCGCCGGCCATGCCACGCAGCGAGGTGGTGCACCACAGTTGTTCGTAATTGCCGCAGCCAGAGTCCAGGCAGACCACCAGCGAGGGCTTCCCGATGCGATCGGCCAGATGATCGACGTAGGCGGGCAGGTCGTAGCTGCCCGATTCTTCGCAGGCTTCGATCAGCACCACGCAGCGCGCGTGCGGCGCGCCTTGCTGCTGCAGCGCCTGGATCGCGGCCAGCGAACCGAAGATGGCGTAGCCGTCGTCCGCGCCACCGCGGCCGAACAGCTTGTCGCCCTTAATGACCGGCTTCCAGGGACCTAAGTCGTCGTCCCAGCCGGTCATCTCCGGCTGCTTGTCGAGGTGGCCGTACAGCAGCACGCAGTCGTCGCCGAGCGTGCTTGTCGCCGATGCCGAGGCATCGGCGGCGGGCCCACTGGCGGGGATGTCGATGAAGATCAGCGGCGTGCGGTTTTCAAGCCGCACCACTTCCAGCTGCATGCCGGGGATCGGCTGCGCGCGCGCCCAGGATTCCATCAGCTTGACCGCGTCGTCCATGTAGCCGTGCTTGACCCAATCGGCATCGAACATCGGAGACTTGTTGGGGATACGGATGTACTCGACGAGCTGCGGGACGATGTCGTCGTCCCATTTCTCGGCCACGTAGCGGTCGATCTTGCTGGCGTCCAAGGGGCGTTCCTGCATGACGTTGGTTGCCGATTCTAGCGCCGGCCCCGTTTGCTCGGAGTTTTCCTAGGCCGCCCCGCGGACTTTTCCTGCCAAATCCGCCATGTGAACCGATGCCCCGGACCTGGTGCGCGCAGCACACTGCGCATGCCGGCCCACAACGTGGCAGCCGGCCAACCCAGGACATGAATCCACCAACGACAAGGACACCGTCATGAAATCGATCAAGCTGATGACCCATTCGCTGCTGCTTGCACTGGCCCTGGCCGGCAGCGCCTTCGCGGCCGAGAAGGTCAACATCAACACCGCCGACGCGGCCACCATCGATCGGGTGCTGCTGAACGTCGGCCCGGCCAAGGCCGAAGCCATCGTCGCCTACCGCAAGCAGAACGGCGCGTTCAAGAGCCCCGAGCAACTCGCGCAGGTCAAGGGCATCGGCCTGAAGACGGTCGAGAAGAACCGCGACCGCATCGCCGTCGGTGGCGCACCGGCCACCCGTACCCCGGCCACCCGCGCGCCGGTCAAGAAGGTCGCTGGCCGCTGACCGACTTCGGCCGGACGCACGGAGGCGGCCCGGCCGTTGCGAAGCAGGATGCTTCACAGGAGAGGGGCCGGAGGGCCCGACAGGGAAGTACGCTGTCCGGCCGGCAGGGAAGCGCGGCCGGGCGGCACCCCGCTACACTTTCGATATGCAGACGCAGCACGCCGACATCCGCGTGATCGCCGCCAACGAGTACCAGCGCGTGCGCTGGAAGAACGGATTGGGCTGGACCCGGGAGATCGTGCGATTTCCCGACAACGACGCGTGGATATGGCGGTTGTCGATCGCCGAGATCGAACGGGATGCGGCGTTCTCCCGATTCCCTGGCGTGGATCGCGAGCTGGTGCTGCTCAGCGGCAACGGGCTGTGTCTGCGGTTCGAATCAGGGGAGGTTCGCGAACTGCTGCCCCCGCATGCCAGCATCCGCTTCGAAGGCCAAGCCGGGGTGACGGGTGAGCTGATCGACGGGCCGACGACGGACTTCAATCTGATGTGGCGCCGCGACGCGGTCGACGCCCAGCTCTGGCATCGGCCGATGGTCGGCGCGATGGTGGTGTTCATCGATCCTGGCGAAACCTGGGCGGTGCATATGCTGTCAGGACACGCCGGATTCGATGGACGTGATGACGGGGTCCACCTGCAGGCCGGCGACACCGCGCTGCTGCAGGCTCGCGACATACGCCGGCGCTGTGTGCTGGAGGGGGCAGGCGAGGCGCTGCTGATCCGGTTGCGGTCGAGGACGTAGCGCCGATCGTGCGATGACCTGACGTAGTGCGGGCCGTCGCCGTCGGGGAAAACGCCAGGTCGATGCGCGCGATCCCGCCCTGCGCCCGTGCAACCGGCGCGCGGTCGGTAAAGCACACAAGCGCCGGCGCATTCCGGCGGTGATGCCGGGAAAGGGGGGCCGAAGCAGGCCAGGTGGAAGCGGCGATGTTGCAGACATGGGCGACTCACCCATGACGAACAAGGCCGCCGATCGCACGGACCCCCGTTGCGGATCGGCGGCCAACGATCGGATGGCGCTCAGAACCTGAAGCGTGCGCTCAGGTAGGCTGCGCGCGGCGATCCTGGCGTGATGTTGTTGTCGTTGTGCGCCGAGACGAAATACTCCTTGTCGAACACGTTCTCCAGATTGAGCTGCAGGCCGATGGTCGGACTGATGTCGAAGAACACCGCCGCGTCGTAGCGGGTGTAACCCTTGACCACGACCTCATTGCTGGTGGACGCGAAGATGTCGCCACGATAGAACGCGCCCAGGCCGATCCCCCAACGCTGATTGAAGTCGTAGCGGTTCCAGAGCGAAGCGGTTTGTTTGGGCAGCTGCGCGGGCTCCAGGTCGCTGTCGGGGATGTCGCCTTCCTGCCAGGCGTAGCCGCCCATCACGCTCCAGGCTTCGGTGATGTTGCCGGCCAGGCCGATTTCCAGCCCCCTGATGCGCTGGCCGTCGATCAGGATCGAGCGGGTCGCGTCGTCGGGATCCGGTGCGATGACGTTCTTGCGTTGCAGGCGGTAGGCCGCAGCGGTCAGCGAAAGGCCGGGAACGACTTCCCATTTCGCGCCAATCTCGTAGTTGCGGAACTCCTCGGGGTCGAAGGCGCGGTTGCTCTCGCTGAGCGATGTCATCTGCTCCCCAGAGCGGGGCAGGTGGGTCATGCTGTAGCTCGCATACAGCGATACGGGCTCGACCGGCTTGTAAACCAGGCCGACGCGCGGCGAGAACAGGTTGTCCGTGGCCGCCAGCGTCTCGCCGCTGCGGTTGTTGCGGAAATCGATGTCGAAGCGGTCGTAGCGCACGCCGATCACGGCCTGCCAATGCGGCGTGAGTTCGATCTGGTCCTGCAGATAGACGGCAGCGACCTTGGCAACAGTATGGTTGTCGGCGTCGGTGTCGCTCTGTCGAAACTCGAGCGGGCCGGTGTAGCGTGGATTGGCGAAGGGCACCAGCACCGACGTGACCGTCGATCCCGTGGCGCCGAAATACCCGGTCTGGCGCAGATTGTCGGTCTCCTGCCGGCCCAGCTCGGCGCCGAACAGCAGCGTATGCTTGACGCCGCCGTCGACCTTCCAGACGAAGTCGGTCTGGTTGAAAACGTTCTCGCGCACGGTGGCGTTGTTGTACGCGCGGATATCTGCCAGAGGCGCGCCGCTGGCGTCGAAGGAAATCGGCCCACCGGCATACACGTTCTGGTAGAACTTGTCGTAATCGGCGATGCGGGTGCTGTTGCGCAGGCTGAGGCCGTTGCCGAAGTCGTGGTCGACCAGCGCGCTGAAGGCATCGACGTCGGCGGTGACCGGGCTGCGATCCGGGTCGCCGAAGAAGGTGGACGGATCGGTTTCGACCGGCAAGCGGCGGCCGTTGAACATCGTCGGCGAAGACGGTACGCCGCGGTCGGCCACGCGCTCGTCCTCGAAATGCTCGTAGCCCAGCTTGATCGTCGTGTTTTCGCCGGGGGCGAAGGCGAACGTTGGATTGATACCCCAGCGCTGCGCCTGGTAACCGTCGCGGTAGCTCTCCGAGTCCTCGAACATGCCGGTTACACGGAATGCGGCCCCGTCGCTCATCGCCTGACCGAAGTCGCCGGCGATGCGGCGCTTGTTCCAGGAGCCGAACTGCAGGTCGAGTCCGCGCACGGTTTCCCAGTCGGCCTGCTTGCTTACCCGGTTGAGCACGCCGCCGCTGCCGCCGCGCCCAAAGATCATTGCGTTTGGGCCTTTCAGCGCCTCGACGCGTTCGATGTTGTAGAGATCGCGGAAATACTGGGTGTCGTCGCGGATGCCATCGACGAACATGTCGGCGGTGGACGCGTTGCCGCGCAGCACGGGAGTGTCGCGATTGCCTTCACCCTGCGCCATCGTCGCGCCAGGAACGTAGCGGACCACGTCGGCCAGGTTCTGCATCGCCTGGTCCCTGATCAGGTCCTGGGTCACGACCGTCACTGCCTGCGGAACGTCCTGCAGGTCGGTATCGGTCTTCGTGGCGGACCGGCTGCGCTTCTGCACGTAACCGTAGTCGACCTTGCCGATGACCTCGACACCGTCCAGATCGGTCGGTTCGCGCTGCGGGTCGGCGCTATCGGCGGCCGGCGTCGCGGCGGATGCGGCGGGACCGGTTTGCGCGAAGACGGGGGCGGCGAGCAGGGAGGCGAGGGCGGCCGCGAGCGGGGCGGCCGATAGGGCGGATGGACGCATAGATGGTTCCGGTCGATTCGATAGGGCAGCAGGGCTGCAGCACCGGAAATACTAATGAGAACTATTCGCAGTTACAACATGAATACGCCAATTTTCCTTGCTTTCTGCGGGCCAGGCTGTATTAACCCCGGTCGTCGCGCGTCCAGACGACGCCGTCTTCGACCCGCACCGGAAACTTCGCTACCGGCGCATAGGCAGGCGCATTGAGGGCGCGGCCGTCCCGCACGTCGAACTTCGACCCGTGCAATACGCATTCGATGGTCGCTTCCTCCGCATCGAACGGGCCAGAGGACAGTTCGAAGTCCTCGTGGCTGCAGCGGTCTTCCAGCGCGTAGTAGTCGCCGTCGTAGTTGAACACCAGGATCGGCGTGTCCCCATCCCAGGCGACTTTGGTTTCGCCCGGAAACAGTTCGGAGGTGGCGCAGACGCGGATCCAGTCGGGCATGGCGGATGGGGCGGACAGTCCTAGAGCGGTTTTTCGAGGATTTCGAAACGCAGGTCGTCGCGTCTGGGGATGCCGAAACGCGGATCGCCATAGGGAAACGGCTTGGTGATTCCGGTGCGGTGGTAGCCGCGCCGCTCGTAGAAGGCGATCAGTTCCTCGCGCAGGTCGATCACGGTCATGCGCATGACCGGCAATCCCCACTCGTCCCGCACCACGCGTTCGGCCTCGGCCATGAGCTGCTTGCCGAGCCCGCCGCCCTGCAGCTCGGGCTGCACCGAGAACATGCCTAGGTAGCCGGCGCCGCCTTCGTCGGCCACGTGGACGCAGGCCAGCATCCGTCCGTCGCGTTCGGCCACGATCACCCGGCTGCGCGGGCGCTCGATGTCGCGCAGCAACACGTCCGGATCGATGCGTTCGCCGTCGAGGATATTGGCTTCGGTGGTCCAGCCCTGACGGCTGGTTTCGCCGCGGTAGGCGGAAGTCACCAGCGCGACAAGTATGGGGACGTCGCCGGCGGTGGCGGCACGAAAGGAAAGCGGAGCGGTCATCGGATCAGAGCGGACATATAAGGCCAGAGCATCAGTGCCAGCAGCAGGACCACCAGCGGAATCGCGACCACGAGGATGAACCGCAGCGCCTTGCCGGCGCGCTGCTGCAACGCCTCGGCGCGGGCGTTGATGCGTTCGGCGCGTTCCAGATGTCGCTGGTACAGATCGATGTGCTCCTGCTGCAGGCGCAACGCCTCGCGCTGGTTGTCGCGGATCTCGCGCAGCAGATCCAGTTCGGTTGCATCGGTCATGGCGGCCGTTCCCCGGTGCGGTCCGTGTCAGCCTAGCAGCTTGCGCACCTTGTGCAGGGCGGCGATGAAGCGCTCGACTTCCTCATGCGTATTGTAGAAGGCCAGCGAAGCCCGGCAGGTGGCCGCCACGCCGAAGAACTGCATGAGCGGGTGCGCGCAGTGGTGTCCCGAGCGGACCGCCACGCCCTCCAGATCGAGCAGGGTGGCCAGGTCGTGCGCGTGCGTGCCCTCGAGCAGGAAGCTGACCACCGCCGCCTTGGCCGGCGCGGTGCCGATGATGCGCAGGCCCTCCACCGCACGCAGCTCCTCCTGGAAGTGGGCGAGCAGCTCGGCCTCGCGCGCGGCGACGTTGGCCATCCCGAGCGACGACAGATAGTCGACCGCCGCCCCCAGGCCAATGTGCCCGGCGATGTTCGGCGTTCCGGCCTCGAACTTGTGCGGTGCATCGTTGAACACGGTGCCATCGAAGCGCACCTCCTTGATCATCTCGCCGCCGCCCAAGAACGGAGGCATCGCGTCGAGGTGCTCGCGCCGCGCCCACAGCACGCCCGTCCCGGTCGGACCGCACATCTTGTGCCCGGTGAAGGCGTAGAAGTCGCTGCCGATCGCGGCGATATCCACGGGCATATGCGGCAGCGCCTGCGAACCGTCGACCACCGTGACGATGCCGCGGCGCCTGGCTTCGCGGCAGATCTCGCGCACCGGGTTGACGGTGCCGAGCACGTTGGAGACATGCGCCAGGCCGAGCAGCTTCACATCGGGGGTCAGCGCGGCGTACAGCGCATCCAGGTCGAGCGCGCCTTCCGGCGTGATCTCCGCGACCTTGATCGTGACGCCGGTGCGCGCGGCGACCAGTTGCCATGGAACGATGTTGGCATGGTGCTCCATCCGCGTGAGCAAGATGGTGTCGCCGGGCCCGAGCCGCGGCAACGCCCACGAATACGCCACCAGGTTGATGGCGAACGTTGTGCCGCTGCACAGGATCAGGTCGTCGGCGCGCACGTTGGTGAAGCTCGCGAGCTTCGCGCGTGCAGCCTCGTAGGCTTCGGTGGCTTCGCTGCCAAGCGTATGCACGGCGCGGCTGACATTGGCGTTATGGCGCCGGTAAAACATGTCGACCGTCTCGATCACGCTGGCCGGCTTCTGTCCCGTGTTGGCGCTGTCGAAATACAGCAGCGGCTTGCCGTTGACCTCGCGTTGGAGCAGCGGGAAGTCGGCGCGCACGCGCGCCCAATCGATCGTTGCCGCTGGACTTCCTGTCTGCGCCTGGGGTCGGGCTTGCGGCTGACCGGCAAACGAAGTCATGCCGCCTGCCCCAGCCGTGAGAGGGCTTGATCGAGCGTCCCCTCCAGCAATGCGCGAAGCCCGGCGTCCGCTGCGCCTGCTACGGTTTCCCGGCAGAAAGCTGCCGTCAGCAGCTGGCGTGCCTCGCGCTCGGGCAGGCCGCGCGAGCGCAGATAGAACAGCGTGCCCGGGTCCAGTTGACCCACGGTGGCCCCATGCGCCGCCTTGACTTCGTCGGCATGGATCTCGAGCAACGGCTGGCTGTCGATCTCGGCGCCTTCGGACAACAGCAGGTTCTTGTTCGAGAGGTTGGCATCGCTGCCATCGGCCCCGGCGCGGATCGTGATGCCCCCGTGGAACGCGGCGCGTGAGCGATCGGCCGCAAGTCCGCGCCAAAGCAGATCGCAGGACGTGTCCCGGGCGATGTGTTCGATGTCCAGCCTGGTATCCAGATGCCGGCGCGCGTCGCCGAGCAGGACGCCATTGGCGGAAAGGCGTGCGCCTTCGCCTTCCAGGCGCACGTTCAGCTCATGGCGCGACAGCCCGGCCCCCAGTTCGAGGTCGAAGCGCCGGTAGTGCGCGCCGCGTGCCAGAGCTGCGTCGGTCCGAGTGAACAGGGTCGCTGCGGCGGCCTCGTCCTGGATACGTGCATGCACCAGCGTTGCCCCGGCGGCGAGGTGCACGTGGGTCAGCGCGTTGCCGAGGTTGGCATGCGCGGCCTGTGCGCGATGGTGTTCGACCAGCGTGACCGACGCACCGCGGCGCAGCTCGATCAGATGTCGTGCATGCCAGGCAATATCGGCCTCCGCCGGGGCGCCGATGAAGACCAGGTGGAGCGGCCGGTCCATCCGCACGTTCTCCCCGATCCGCAGCACCGCACCTTCGCGCGCGAGCGCCGCATTGAGGCGGGCAAAAATCTCGTCCGCGCGTTCGAACCGGCGCTCGAGGAAATTCACCTCGCGCGGCGTGCCCTGCGACAGCAGCGCCGACAGGGGATTCAGCTCGACGCCATCCGGCAAATGGCCGATATCGGAGTAAGCGAGGTCGAGAACGCCGTTGACGAACACCAGGCGTGGCGACGGGATATCCGTCAGCAGTGCGGCCCCGATCACAGAAGCCGGTTCCTGCACGGCGATTTTCTGCACCGCGAACGAACGCCGCTCCAGCGGCCGCAACGAGGTGTACTTCCAGGCTTCGCTGCGTGGCCCCGGCAGGCCGTCGCGCAGGGCGGCGTCCAGCGCGGCGCGGCGCGCACCATCGCCCTCGAAACCCGCAGCGATCGATTCGAGCAGGGCGCTCATCAGGCAGCGGCCTGCGGGGCGATGCGGTCCTTCACCCAGGCGTAGCCGTGCGCTTCGAGCTCCAGCGCCAGCTCCGGCCCGCCGGTCTCGACGATGCGGCCGTCGGCCAGCACATGCACCACGTCCGGGCGGATGTAATCGAGCAGGCGCTGGTAGTGGGTGATGACCAGGAAGGCGCGGTCCGGCGCGCGCAGCGCGTTGACGCCTTCGGCCACGTTCTTCAGCGCATCGATGTCCAGGCCCGAGTCGGTTTCGTCCAGGATCGCCAGCTTCGGTTCCAGCACCGCCATCTGGAAGATCTCGTTGCGCTTCTTCTCGCCGCCCGAGAACCCCTCGTTGACGCCGCGCTGCAGCAGCTTGTCGTCCAGGTGCAGCACGGCCAGCTTCTCCCGCACCCGCTTGAGGAACTGCATCGAGTCCAGTTCGGCTTCGCCGCGCGCCTTGCGCTGGGCATTGAGCGCACTGCGCAGGAAGTAGGTGTTGTTGACGCCCGGGATTTCGACCGGGTACTGGAAGGCCAGGAACACGCCGTCGGCGGCGCGCTCCTCGGGCTCCCGCGACAGCAGGTCGCTGCCCTCGAAGGTCACCGAACCGGCGGTGATGTCGTAGCCCTCGCGCCCGGCGAGCACGTTGCCTAGCGTGGACTTGCCGGCACCATTCGGGCCCATGATCGCGTGCACCTCGCCGGCCTTCACTTCCAGGGTGAGGCCCTTGAGGATCTCGCGGTCGCCGATGCGGACGTGGAGGTTATCGATCTTCAGCATGTCGTTTGCTTTGCTTGGAGCCGCGCGAGGGCAGCGAGGGCGTCGTGGCGCCGCGGCCACGGCACGAACAGGTGATCGTGGTGGAAGGCGGATACCGGGTTGCAGGCGATGCCTTCCCGGGCGAGTGCGGCGGAAACCGCGGCGATCAGGCCGACCGCCGACAGGCTCGAGTGCACGCGCAGGGTGATCTGCGCCCATTGCGGGTCGTCGCTATCGGGATTTTCGTCGCCAGGGGCGTCCGCCAGCAGGCAGGTCAGGCCTTCGTCTTCCCGGAACAGCATCACCGGCGCAGGCTGCGACGGTGGGATGTCGCCGTTGGGTACGTGCACGAAGCGCAGCGCCTGCGCATGCAGTTGAGGGTCCAGTCCGGACAGAAGCCGGTCCAGGTCGGTTTCGCCCAGGGCGATCGAGGATGGGATGGCGGCCATCTCAACCCACCGAACCTTCCAGGCTCACTTCCAGCAGCTTCTTCGCCTCCACCGCGAATTCCATCGGCAGCTCGCGGAACACCTGCTTGCAGAAGCCGTCGACGATCAGGCTGACCGCATCCTCTTCGCTGATGCCGCGCGAACGGCAGTAGAACAGCTGGTCGTCGGAAATCTTGGACGTCGTCGCTTCGTGTTCCACCGTCGCGGTCGGATGCTTGACCTCGATGTAGGGGAAGGTATGCGCGCCGCACTGCTTGCCGATCAGCAGGGAATCGCACTGGGTGTGGTTGCGCGCGCCCTCGGCGCTGCGCTCCACCTTGACCAGGCCGCGGTAAGAATTCTGGCCACGGCCGGCGCTGATGCCCTTGCTGACGATCTTGCTCTTGGTGCGCTTGCCGACATGGATCATCTTGGTGCCGGTGTCGGCCTGCTGGCGGTGATGGGTGAGGGCGACCGAATGGAACTCGCCGGTGGAATCGTCGCCCAGCAGCACGCAACTCGGATATTTCCAGGTGATCGCCGAGCCGGTTTCCACCTGGGTCCAGGAAATCTTGCTGCGCGCGCCGCGGCATTCGCCGCGCTTGGTGACGAAGTTGTAGATCCCGCCGCGGCCTTCCTCGTCGCCCGGGTACCAGTTCTGCACGGTCGAATACTTGATTTCGGCATCGTCTAGCGCCACCAACTCGACGACCGCCGCGTGCAGCTGGTTCTCGTCGCGCATCGGCGCGGTGCAGCCTTCCAGGTAGCTGACGTGGCTGCCTTCCTCGGCCACGATCAGGGTGCGCTCGAACTGGCCGGTGTTGATCGCATTGATCCGGAAGTAGGTGCTCAGTTCCATCGGGCAGCGCACGCCCCGCGGGATGAACACGAACGAGCCGTCGGAGAACACCGCGGAATTCAGCGCGGCGAAGTAATTGTCGCCGGTGGGCACCACGCTGCCCAGATATTTGCGCACCAGGTCGGGGTATTCCCTGATCGCCTCGGACATCGAGCAGAAGACGATGCCCTTCTCGGCCAGTTCCTTGCGGAACGTGGTGCCGACGCTGACCGAGTCGAACACCGCATCCACCGCCACGCCGGCCAGCTTTGCGCGTTCGTGCAGCGGCACGCCGAGCTTGTCGTAGGTGTCGAGCAGTTCCTGCGGCACCTCGTCGAGCGAGGCGTACTTCGGGCCCTTGGGCGCGCTGTAGTAGCTGATCGCCTGGAAGTCGATCGGCGCGATCTTCAGCTTGGCCCAGTGCGGCACCGGCATGGTGAGCCAGTGGCGATAGGCCTGCAGTCGCCACTGCGTCATCCACTCCGGCTCATCCTTCTTGGCCGAAAGCGCGCGGATGACATCCTCGCTCAGGCCGGGCGGCAGCGATTCGGATTCGATGTCGGTCGTAAAGCCGGCTGTGTAGCGGCGTCCGAGCTGTTCGATGATCTGGGCGTTTTCGACGGCCATGCTCGCGTCCCTCATGCCGACGCCAGGGTGGCGGGAATGCCCTTGCCCGGGCGCGACGCGGCCCGCGCCGGGTGCACGTCGTTCAGCATCTGGGCCAGGCTCACGCCGCGCAGGGCATCGGCGACCACGTCGTTGATCCGTCGCCAGTTCGCACGCACGCCGCAGGAGCTTTCGATGCCGCAGGCGCCGGCATGCACGCTGCATTCGGTCATGCCCAGCGGCCCTTCCATCGCTTCCACGATCTCGACCAGGTTGATCGAAGCCGGGTCGCGTGCGAGCCGGTAACCGCCACTGGCGCCGCGGAAACCATCCACCAGCCCGGCCTGGGCCAGCGGCTTGAGCACCTTGGCCACGGTCGGGATCTCCAGCCCGGCGCGCTCGGCCAACCCGGCCGCGCTCAGCACGGCATCGGGCTCGGCGGCGAGCACGGTGAGGACGACGGTGGCGTAATCGGTGAGTTTAGTGACGCGAAGCATGGTCTTGGCTCGAAGCCGCTGGGGGCGGAATCTGGCTGGATATCAATTCGTACCGAAATTGTACGCTTTAATGAAAGCGCGCTCAAGCCGGGCCGTCCGAACCGGTGGGAGCGGCCTTGGTCGCGACTGCTTTGCCGATCCTCGTTCACTGGCGAAAGGCAAAAAAAGATCGCGGCCAGGGCCGCTCTCACTGCGGTGCTGCCGGGTCCGATGCGTCGAAAACTCGCGGCCGAAGCCGTTCGGGCGGCGATGATTCGCATCCGCGCGCGTAGTCCGCGACAATGCGCTTCCCTTCCTCCTCCGCTCCGGCATGCCCAAGACCAGCAAGCACAAGATCGAAGCCCGTCTGTCACCGATCCACGGCAATGGCGTTTTCGCCATCGAACCCATCAAGAAGGGCGAGCGCATCGTCCGCTACAAGGGCAAACTCCGCACCCACGCCGAAGTGGACGAGGAATACGGCGACGACGACGAGAACGGCCACACCTTTCTGTTCACCCTCAACGACGACTACGTGATCGACGCCAACGTCGACGGCAACATTGCGCGCTGGATCAACCACAGCTGCAAGCCGAACTGCGAATCGGAGATCGAAGAGGACAGCAAGGGCCGCGCGCACAAGGACAAGGTCTATATCCAGGCCATGCGCAACATCAAGGCTGGCGAAGAGCTGACCTACAACTACGGCATCGTCCTGGACGAGCCGCATACGGCCAAGGTCAAGAAGCTCTGGGCCTGCAAGTGCGGTGCGAAAAACTGCACCGGAACGATGTTGCAGCCGAAGAAGTAGGGCTTGCCGCCCCGCCTGGCGAGAGCTTTGGCAGGGGCCGCCGGCCTGGGCTGGACGGCGGCCACGCAACACGTGGCCAGACGGGTCATCCATCAGGCCCGGATGCCCGGCTTCCCGATTTGGTTTACATGACTTGTGCCAGTCGGTGCGGGCCGATGGACCGTTTAACGTGCGTGCCGTAGCGGCGCCCCGCACGGTGCGCATCCAGGAATTCGATACGTATGCGCCCGATCCAGAACCGCTCCCGTTGCCGCCTGCTTGGCTTCGTCCTGTTGGCGGTGCTGACCGTGCCCGCACTCGCGGTCGAGATCGATGGCCGCATCGACCCGGCCGAGTGGCAGGGTGCGCAGCGCGTGACCGACTTCAAGGTGGTGCAGCCGCTGACCGGCGCAGCGCCAGCGCATCCGGTGGAAGGCTGGATCCTGGCGACACCCGAGGGCCTGGCCGTCGCCTGGCGGGTGAGCATGCCTCCGGATGTGCCGCGCAGCCGCCAGCCGGTGCAGCGCGACTTCGAAGCCCAGGTCGACCGGGTCAACTTCAACATCGATTTCGACGGCGACGGACGGACCGCCTACAACTTCTGCATTTCGTCCACGAATGGCATCGGCGACGGCGTGTTCAGCAACGAAAACGCCTTCAACGACGACTGGGACGGCAACTGGAAGCATGCGGTCAGCGAGGACGATCAGGGCTGGACCGCGGAAGCGCTGATCCCCTGGTACATCGCGCCGATGCGCCAGGGCACCGATGGCAGGCGCCGGGTCAAGGTGAACATGGACCGGGTGATCGGCGCGACCGGTGAGCGTGCGGCGTGGCCGGCGGTCACCTTCGAGCGCTCGCGATTCGTGTCCGACTTCATTCCGATCGAGGTCGCCGAATACAGCCAGTCGTTGTTGGCGGTCACGCCGTACGTCTCGGGGCTGTACGACAACGTCGATGGGCGCAGCGATTTCGACGGCGGCGCGGATCTGTTCTGGAAGCCCAACGGCCAGTTCCAGCTCTCGGCCACGCTCAACCCGGATTTCGGCCAGGTCGAGAGCGACGATCTGGTGGTGAATTTCAGCGCCACCGAAACCTTCATCAGCGACAAGCGCCCGTTCTTCACCGAGAACCAGGGCATCTTCGAATACACCACGCCTTCGGACTTCAGCCAGCTGCTGTACACCCGCCGCGGGGGGGGGGGCGGCGCCGGCGGGCCCGGGGCCCGGCGCCGCCCCCCGGGGGGGAGGCGGCG